>NZ_JBHUIW010000017.1:0-136491 GCF_042682915.1 Rhodoplanes azumiensis
AGCTCGCCGCGCAGGCCGAGCAGCTGCAGGCCAGCATCGCCTATTTCCGCACCGAGGAGAGTGCGACGGCGGCGGCCGCCGTGCGCCGACCGGCGGCCGGGCGGTCGCCGGTCGGCAAGGCACCGGCCAAGGCCGCCGCCAGCGAGCCCGGCGAGCGCGCCGGCCGGCCGGCCGCGGGCGGCGCCAACAAGCTCGTCGATCAGGTGCGCGCCGCCTACGCCCAGCCGCAGGCCAAGACTCGGACGACGACCCAGACGCGCGGCGGCTACAAGCTCGACCTCTCGTCGGGCGGGCCGGACGCGCACGACGCGCAGTTCGAGCGGGCGAGCTGAAGCGGGCCGGAGCCGTGAGCCGAGCACTCTCGAGGGCGTCCGCCGACGCCGACACCGGGACCGCCGAGCCGAGCTGGGTCGACGGCCATGATCGGCTGGGCGCGCGGGACTTCCAGCGTCTCGCCGCCTTCATCCACGACTACAGCGGCATCAAGGTGCCGCCGTCGAAGTCGACCATGATCGAGGGGCGGCTGCGCAAGCGCGTCCGCGCCCTCGGCATGCGCAGCCTCGACGAGTACTGCAAGTATCTCTTCGACGATCAGGGACTCGCCGCCGAGGAGATCCATCTGATCGACGTGGTGACCACCAACAAGACCGAGTTCTTCCGCGAGCCGGAGCATTTCCGGATTCTGTCGGAGAGCGTCCTGCCGCAGATCGCCGCCGAGCGGCGGATCTCGGTTCGTTCGCCCGTCAAGGTGTGGAGCGCCGCCGCCTCGACCGGTGCCGAGGCCTACACGATCGCCATGGTGCTCGCCGAGCAGCAGCGCCGCACGCCCGAGCTGTCCAGCATCGTCTACGCGACCGACATCTGCACCGAGGTTCTCGGCACCGCGCAGGGCGGCATCTTCCCGGAGGAGATGGTGGTGCCGGTCCCGGCCGAGATGCGCACCCGCTACGTGATGCGGGCGAAGGACCGATCGTCGCGGCTCGTGCGGATGGTGCCGGAGCTGCGCGCCATGGTGCAGTTCGGCCGCCTCAACCTGATGGACGCGAGCTACGCGATGGAGCGCGATCTCGACATCGTGTTCTGCCGCAACGTCCTCATCTATTTCGACAAGCCGACCCAGCTCGCGGTGCTGCGCCGGCTCTGTGACCACCTGCGGCCGGGCGGCTGGCTGTTCCTCGGCCATTCCGAGACACTGTCGGGCTTCGACCTCCCCGTGCGGCCGGCCGGCACGGCCGTCTACCGACGGAGCTGAGCCATGGCGGCGCCGATCCGGGTTCTCGTCGTCGACGACTCCGCCTCGGTGCGGCAGACGCTGGCCGGCATCCTGGCCGAGGATCCGGACATCGAGGTGATCGGCACGGCGTCCGATCCGTTCGTCGCGGCGAAGCGCATCCAGTCCGAGGTGCCGGACGTGATCACGCTCGACGTCGAGATGCCGCGCATGGACGGCATCACGTTCCTGCGCAAGCTGATGAGCCAGCGCCCGGTGCCCGTGGTGATGTGCTCGTCGCTCACCGAGGCGGGATCGGAGACGCTGGTCCAGGCGCTGGAGGCCGGTGCCGTCGACGTCATCCAGAAGCCCCGCATGGGCGTCACCCAGTTCCTGATCGAGTCACGGCTGCGCATCTGCGACGCCGTCAAGGGGGCGGCGCGGGCACGCCTGCACTGCCTGCCGCGACGGTCGGCGCTCACGGTGCAGAAGAAGCTGACCGCCGACGTGATGCTTGCGCCGCCGCGCGCCAGCCAGGCGATGGCGCGCACCACGGAGACCGTGGTGTGCATCGGCGCTTCGACCGGCGGCACCGAATCGTTGCGTGCCGTGCTCGAGGTGCTGCCGGCCGACTGCCCGCCGATCCTGATCGTCCAGCACATGCCGGAGATGTTCACGGCCGCCTTCGCGCGGCGGCTCGACGGCCTGTGCGCCGTCGAGGTGAAGGAGGCGGCCGACGGCGACACGGCGCTGCGCGGCCGCGTGCTGATCGCGCCG
Source organism: Rhodoplanes azumiensis (assembly GCF_042682915.1). NCBI lineage: Bacteria > Pseudomonadati > Pseudomonadota > Alphaproteobacteria > Hyphomicrobiales > Nitrobacteraceae > Rhodoplanes > Rhodoplanes azumiensis. Next base: position 1,988 of record NZ_JBHUIW010000017.1, read on the forward strand.
GGCGACCGGCACATGATGCTCCAGCGTAGCGGCGCGCGCTATTACGTCGGCATCAAGGACGGGCCGCTCGTCTCCCGTCACCGCCCGTCGGTCGACGTGCTGTTCCGCTCGGCCGCGCGCTATGCCGGGGCGAACGCGGTCGGCATCATCATGACCGGCATGGGTGACGACGGTGCCCGCGGGCTCCTGGAGATGAAGCAGGCCGGCGCCCACACGGTCGCCCAGGACGAAGCCACCTCGGTGGTGTTCGGCATGCCCAAGGAGGCGATCGCGCTCGGCGCCGCCGACCGCGTGTTGCCGCTCGACCGGCTGCCGGCCGAGATTCTTCGCGCCGGTGGCTGAGCGGTCCGGATCGGCCCCGACGACCTTCGAAAGGTCGTGATCAGAACAGGAAGTCGTCGACGCTCGACTCGGCGGCCGGCGCGACCAACTGCACCGGCGTCGGGGTCGCCGCCGCGGCGAGCGGCGGAGCGACGGCATGGAGCGGCAGCCCGCCGGCGCGCCGGGGGGCGGACGCGGTCCGGGCGTGGACCTCGCGCTCGCGCGCCATCGTGTATCGGCTCGCGATGTCGGCCAGCATGGCGTCGGCGGCGGCGCCTTGCGGCATCGGTCCGGCGCCGGCCGCCGCGGCGGCGAGCCGCGCGGCGGCGTCACGCAGCGCCGTCTCGATCGTCTCGGCGCGGGCGAGCCCGGCCGCCGTGTCGGCGAGGAGGTCGACCACGGTCGTTCCGTCGCGTCCGAGCGAGGACAGCGCCTCCGCGAGCGTCGCGCCGACGCCGTGCAGGCAGCCGATCGCGGCGCCGATGTCGTCGATCACGCCGGTGATCTCGGCGCGGCGAGCGGCTTGCCGCGCGCCGGCCAGCGCCTCGGTCGTGTCGACGATGGTGCGCACGTCGCGTCCGGCCGCCACGGCTTCGGCCGCGGTGCGGGCCGACGATCGGGTGAGCTCGTCGGCGACGACCGCGAGCGGCCGCCCGACGGAGCCGAGCCGGCTGCTCTTGAGGGTGGCGTTGACGCCCATGATGCGGATGTCCGCCTCGACGGCCCGCACCGTGCCGATATGGCCGACCAGCCGCTCGGCGATGCGCAGCACCTGCGCCATGATGCCGTCGGCGGTGTCGCGAGCCGTGCGGACGTTCTCGAACAGCAGCCGGGTGCGCGACACGTCCGTTTCGAGCTCGCTCAGGAATGATTCGTCGCCTCGGCTCGCCGAGCCGTAGACGTCGCGGCCGATCCGGACGACCTCGCGCGCATCGTCGCCGAGGCGGGCGAGCGAGCGGTGCACGGCCGCGATCTCGCCGGCGAGCTGGTCGGCCGCGTCGGCGAGCTGCGCCGCCTGCAGGGCGCAGCCCTGGCCGACGAGGGCGCGCCTGGTGTCGGGATCGAGGTCGGCGTAGGGGCCGCTGCGGCCGTCGGCGTCGCCGATCCGGACGAGGAGATCGGCGGTGGCGACGACGTGCTCGATGCGCTGGCGGATGGCGTCGCCGCATTGCAGAGCCATGACGACCCGCCCGACCCCGTCGGCGAGCCGCCGCGACCGGATGCCGACCTCGGCGGCGGCGCCGGCGGCGCAGCGTGACCGGTCGGTGATCAGCGCGATGCTCGCCTCGAGCCGGCGCGGCACCTGGGCGATCGTCTCGGCGTGGCGGGCCGAGAACTCCGCCTCGCCCTTCGAGGCGGAGCCGAGATGGGCCGCGACCTCGGCGAGCTCGGCGCGGAACTTCTGCAGATTGGTGGTGGTGACGGCGAGCGAGCGGCCGATGCCGCCGATGTAGTCGAGGAACTCGGCGCCCGCCGACCCGATGCCCGACGCGGTGATCCGGGCATTGATGGTCAGCACGTCGATGGTGCGGATCTCTTTCGCGATCTCGTCGATGCGTCGGCGCAGCCGGCCGGTGACGCCGATCAGTTCGTCGAGGGCGGCGTGCTCGTCGCGACGGTCGCCGCCGAGGGCGGCGGCCCGCGCCGCGACGGCCGACAGGCTGCCGGTGGCGCGCCGGAAGGCGTCGCCGTCGAGCTCGCCCTGCAGACTGCCGAACCGCTCGACGAGATGCTCGAGAAGTTCGACCGCGTCGCCCAGCCGGCGCCCGGTGTCGAGAAACGTCTCCTCCGCCACGCCGGCGGCAGCGCCGAGTGCCTTGGCAGTGGCGAGGATGATGTCACGCAAGGTCGGTCCCGCAGACTCGGCGGCGGCCGCGATCGAGGCCGGACAGGGAACCGCCGCCGCGCCGCCGGCGACGAAGGCGCCCCCACCATGGTGAGTTCGGGTTAAGGTCCGGTTGAGGCGGCGCGTCCGTGCATGCGGTCGGCGCGCGGCGGCTCTTCGCACAACTTTGGTGCGACGGCGCGGCCATTCGGTCCGCCGTCGGGTGCATCGGGGAGCGTGGGCGGGCGATCCCTGATCGCGGCGAGGTGTCGAACGAAGGTGCTTCAGTAAAGCCACGTTTGTTCGGTGTCGAACGTTCGGGGACGCCGTCGGGGTGCCGTGGGCGGCTGTTCGGTCGTAGCAGATCTGCGTGGTTTTACCGAAGCTTCGAGGTTTTCGCCTTTCTATATTGAGTTTGTTTTCGAGGAGCCTTCATGAACATCGGATGGACGCCGAGGGCGTCGTCTCCGCACCCTCCGCACCCGTCCCCGGGCCCCGTGGCCGGGCCGACGCCCGCCGGCGGCGGCTTCGCTCCGTCCGGCCTGTCGATCCGCCAGCGTCTCGTGCTGATCGTGCTGATGGCGGCGATCCCGATGGTGCTGCTGTCGGTCGACATCGTCTGGAGGCTGGCCGAGCGCGAGCGCGACAACAACACCCAGGCGCTCCTCTATGCGGCCCATTCGGTCCTCAGCGCCGTCGAGGCGCAGCTCGGCAACTACGTCGCGGTGGGGCAGGCGCTCGGCGAATCGCCCGCTCTCCAGAGCGGCGACCTCGACGCCTTCCGGGGCGAGGCGGAGCGCGCCATGATCGGCCTCCCCGGCGCCTGGGTGACGCTGATCTCTCCGGACGGGCAACAGGTGATGAATACGCTCCTGCCGCCGGGCGATCCGCTGCCGCGCGTCCCCGAGAGCGTCATGGTCGGAGCGCGCCGGGCCTTCGCCGAAAAGCGCGTCGAGATCACCGACGTGGTGAAGGGGCCGGTCGCCGGCGGCCCGGTGGTCGGTGCCGGCGTGCCGGTGCTGCGCGGCGGCCGGCCGGCGTTCTATCTGGTCATCGGCGTGCTCGCCGACACGTTCCGGGAATTGCTCAACACCCGGCAGATGCCGCAGGGATGGATCGCCGCCATCATCGATCGTGACGGAAACTTCGTCGCGCGTTCGCTCGATCACGAACGGTGGGTCGGCCGGCCGGCCTCGGCGGGCTGGCGCGCGGTCAAGCACGCCGACGGCATGGCCGAGGTCGACAGCGTCGAGGGGCGGCCGCTGATCACGGCGACGTCGCCGTCGTCCCTGGGGTGGGCCGTCGGCGTCGCCACCGAGCGGGTTCTGTTCGAGGCGCCGATCCGCCGCACCATGGTCACGGCGGCGTTGCTGACGGCGGTCGTGGCGCTGATGAGCATGCTGCTCGCCGGCTTCGCGGCGCGTCGGATCACCCGGCCGATCGCCGCGCTGGAGGCCGGCGTCGTGCGGCTGGAGCGGGGCGAGCCGCCCGATGTCCGCACCACCGGCGTGCCCGAGGTCGATCACGCGCTGTTCGCCCTCGACACGGCGGCCCGCACCATCGCGGCGCGCGAGCGGTCGCTGCGCGAGAACGAAAGCCGCATCGCCGCCATCCTGGACGTGCTCCCGGTCGGCGTCGGCCTCGTCGATCGTGATGGCCGGATCATCGTCGGCAACGCCAACTATCGGCGTTTCGTGCCGCAGCTGGTGCCGTCCCGCGACGAGCTCCGGCAGGAGCTGTGGGAGGGCTGGGACGCCAACGGCCGGCGGATTCCGCCCGAGGCGTTCCCGTCCGCGCGGGCGCTGCGCGGCGATCCGGTGTGGCCGGGTGTCGAATTGTTCTTCCGCGGCGACGAGACCCAGCCGGCGACCTGGACCCGGGTCGCCGCGCTACCGTTCCGCGACGAGGCCGGCGAGGTCTCCGGCGCCGTTCAGATGATCGTCGACATCGACCAGGAACGCCGGGCCGAGGAGGAGCGCCGCACCCTCCAGGCCGAGCTCCTGCATCTGTCGCGCGTCTCCGACATGGGTCAGATGGCGGCCGCGCTCGCCCACGAGCTGAATCAGCCGCTCACCGCCGTCGCCGTCTATATCGGGGCCTGCCAGAAGCTGGTCGGCGCCGGCCCCCTCGAAGAGGGGCGCCGCGAAAAGCTCGGCGAGCTGCTGCGGTCGACCAGCGAGCAGGCGCTGCGCGCCGGCGAGATCATCCGCCAGCTCCGCGAGTTCGTCCGCAAGGGCGAGAACGAGCTTCGGGTGGTGAGCGCCGCCGGCCTGATGCGCGAGTCCTGCACGCTGGCGCTCGCGGCGGCGCGCCACAAGGACGTGGTGGTCCGGCTCGACGTCGAGGCGCCAGGCGAGATTCTCGTCAACAAGGTGCAGATCCAGCAGGTCGTGTTCAACCTCGTGCGCAACGCGGTCGAGGCGATGGAGACGAGCGAGCGCAAGGAGCTGGCGATCCGGCTCGTCGCCGCGCGGGACCGGATGGTGCTGAGCATCGCCGACACCGGCAGCGGCCTCGCTCCCGAGATCGCCGACCGGCTGTTCATGCCCTTCGTCTCCACCAAGGCGCAGGGCATGGGCATCGGCCTCTCGGTGTGCCGCAACATCATCGAGGCGCATCACGGTCGGATATCCGCCGAGCCCAATCCGGGCGGTGGCACCGTCTTCAAGTTCTGGCTGCCGCTGCTGCGCGACGAGTGAGCGCGACGTCCAAGGACGCGCGGTCGACCCTCGCGGGCGGCGGCCGACCCGCACGGTCCACCGCGGCCACGAGTCGCGGCGGCGGTTAACCCCGCGTTGACACCGGAAGCGCATGCTCGTCCGGTTGTCACTCGGGTGTTGCCGCGATGCAGAACCATCTCCCACGTTCCGCGGTGCGCCGGCCCCTCCAGGGCCGCCGGGTCGCGCTGATCAGCGGCGCCTTCCTCGCCATGGTCGTCGCCACCCTGATGATCGAGCAGACCTTCGACCGTCCGCTCCGCCGGCTTATCTCCGTGCCGCCCGTCGAGCGCGACGTCAGCCATGTCGGCGCGATCCGGCTCGGGCCCGGTCATGACGGCCGCTGCCCGCAATACGTCTTCGACAACGACACCGGGTGGATCGTTCCCTCCGGGCGCGTCACCTGCGATCTCTTCGATCAGCCGCCGGCGCGCTTCGGCGGAACCGGCACCGATCGCATGGACACGATCCGCGACGGATTCAGGCGCCGCTGACGCCGCTCGGCCGCACTGCTGCCCGGCCGCTCCGATCCTCTGCTGCCGACCACGAACCACTCCGCCACCGGACGGCGAGCGTCCGGTGCGTCGCGGCGATCGGGGCTGCCTCGGCCGGTGGCGATGCCGGCCGGCTCAGAACAGCCAGAGCAGAAGCAGGATGACGATCACCAGCCCGATCAGGAAGTTCCGCTGCTTGATGCCGAACTTGACGAAGGCCGGCTTGATCTCGGTGAACAGAACCTTGACGTCCGCCCAGACATATTGGGCGTAGGCCTGGGTGACCTGGATCGCCTTGTCGACGATGGTGGTCGGCGGCTCGCGGCGGGGCGGCGGGGGCGGCGGCGAGGCTTCGCTGGTGCGCGGCGCGACGATGGGCGGCTCGGCGGGCGCGACCGGCGTCTCCACCGGGGTGATCGTCGGCTTCACGGGCGAGGGATCGGACATGATCGAAAGCTCCTGATACGGCGTTTCAAATCCGGGCGGCCGAGGCCGCGAACGACAAGACGGCGGAAAACACTTCCGGAGGGTGGTCCGACGATCGCAGCCGCGCCGCCCCGTGACCCAGTTGGTGCCCGAGTGCGACCGCTGCCCCGATCGGCTCACCTCCCGATCCAAATCGATGTCCCCCAAAATCGATGTCCTCGTGGACACATCGAATCCAAGGACGAATCCAATCCAAATCGCCGTGCGCCGCGTCGCGGCTTCCGGAACGTGCTGCGAGGCGCCGCCGGCCTGCGGTCCGGCACCCGACGCATGTTACCTTGGATGAGCGCGCGATTCGAGAATTTGCGTCAAGCGACGCTCGGCGTGCGGCCCGCGTCGTCCACGGCCGCTTGGTCGCACCTCCGCCCGGGTGTATCGACGGTCGCCGCCCTGTCCCGAAGGATGTGTCCCGCGTGTCCTCCGGTCCCGTCCCGGTCCACGATCGCTCCGATCCGATGCCGAACCCGATCCCGAATCCGATCCCGAATCCGAGCCGGGAGCCGAACTCCATGCTGCCCGTGCATGTCCTCACCGGCTTTCTCGGCAGCGGCAAGACGACGCTGCTGGCGCGCCTGCTCGCCGATCCCGGCATGGGCCACACGGCGGTGCTGATCAACGAGCTCGGCGAGGTCGGCATCGACCACCTGCTGGTGCGCCGGCTGGAGGACGACGTCGTCCTGCTCGAGTCCGGCTGCCTGTGCTGTGCGGTGAGGAACGAGCTGGTCGAGACGCTCGCCGATCTCGCGGCGCGCCGCGCCGAAGGCGACCTGCCGGCGTTCCGGCGCATCGTCGTGGAGACCACCGGGCTCGCCGATCCCGCGCCGATCGTCCACACGCTGATGACGGACGCGCGGCTGACCCCGCATCTGCGCCTCGCCGGCCTCGTCGCCACGGTCGACGCGACGCTCGGGGAGGGGACGCTCGCGACCCATCCCGAGGCCCTGAAGCAGGCCGCGATGGCCGACCGGCTGGTGACCACCAAGACGGATCTGGCGGACGCCGCGACCCGGGACCGCTTGGCCGCGCGGCTCGCCGCGCTCAATCCGGGCGCGCGCCGCTTCGAGGCGTCGCTGGCGGTCGCGCCGTCGCCGGCGGATCTGTTCGAGGGCGAGACGTTCTCCATCGGCGTCGGCGCCGGCGCGGACGTCGCGGCGTGGCTGGCCGCCGAGGCGGCGCACGACCCGCCTCACGATCACCGTCGCGACGATCATCGTCGCGACGACCGTCGTCGTGCTGATCAGGCCCATGCTGATCATGCCGATGGCGATCATGCCCATGGTGACGGTGATCACGGTGATCACGCGCACGGCGAACATGATCACGGCGAACATGATCACGGCGAACATGATCACGCCGGACACCACCTCCATCATCACGACCCGCAGCGCCACGGCGACCGCGTCGCGACGTTCTGCCTCATCGCCGACGCGCCGCTCGACTGGGACGTGCTGACGCGCTGGCTCGAGCTTCTGCTGACCGCGCGTGGCGAGCAGATCCTCCGACTGAAAGGGATCGTGAACGTGCGCGGGCGTGACAAGCCGGTCGTCGTGCACGGCGTGCAGCACGTGCTCTATCCGCCGCAGGAGCTCGCCGCCTGGCCGGACGCCGACCGCGCGTCGAAGCTCGTCTTCATCACCCGGGATCTGTCCCGCGGCGCCGTCGAGCGCTCGTTCGAACGGGTGGTGGCCGCCGGCGCTGGCTGAACGCTTCGCTCGTCCTCAATCATACGTCGTCGTCGTCACCGGGGTCGCGCCCATCACCAGTCCGGCGCGGCGGACGACGTCGGCAGCGCGGCGGCGGGCCTCGACATGCAGAGCTTTCTCGTCGACGGTCGCGACGCAGCCGTTGGCGTAGAGGGCGCGACCGTTCACCCAGGTCTGGGCGATCGAGGCCGGGCTCGACGAGTAGACGACCGCCTGCAGCGGGTCGCCGTAGGGCACCCATTCGAAGTGATCGAGATCGAACAGCACGAAGTCGGCGCGCTTGCCGTTTTCGATCGAGCCGATCTCGTCGGCGAGGCCGAGCGCCTGGGCGCCCTCGATGGTCGCCATGCGCATCGCCTTGCGGGCGCCGACCAGCGTCGAGTCCATCCGGCTGTCCTTGAACATGCCGGCCACCATGTAGAGCTGGCGCATCAGGTTCATGGTGCCGCCGGCCGAGACGCCGTCGGTGCCGAGCCCGACATCCATGCCGGCGTCCATCATCTCGGGATACTTGCCGATGCGGGTCGCGCCCTTGGCGAGCTTCACGGCGGTCGCCGGGCAGAACGCCACCTTGGTGCCGGCGTCGGCCATCAGGCCGACCTCTTCGTCCTTGACGGCGACGCAATGCGCGATGACGAGATTGGAGGCGAGGCCGCCGTGCCTGGCGATGCGCGAGATCGGCCAGTGGCCGTGCTTGCGCTCGCACACATGCGCCTCCTCGATCGAGGTCGCGAGGTGATAGGTTGTGCCGACGCCGAGCTTCTCCGCGAGCGCACGGGCGCCGACATGCAGCGCGAGGCTGCACGGTTCCTTGCCCTCGATGTTGCACCACACCCGCACCCGGCCGCCGCCGGCGCCGTCGAAGTCCTTCACGGTCCGCTCCAGCGCGGCGAGCGCGGTCTTGTGGTCGGGGAAGAAATGATGCGCCATCATCTCCTCGGTCCAGCCCGGCGGAATCACGTCGGGCCGCACGTCGGCGGCGTGGCGGCCCGTGATGCCGCGCATGCCGATCCTGTCGATCGCGGCGACGACGCCCGCGACGTCGTTCTGGGCGCCCATGTCGAGGAAGCAGGTGGTGCCGCAGCGGAGCATCTCGGCCATGCCGAGCGTCGCGCCGCACACCTCGTCCTCGCCCGTCACGCTCGCATAGAACGGCTTCGCCCAGTGGAACACCCAGGCGCGGGTCGCGAGGCAATCCGGGAACACGGCGCGCGACAGGGTCTCCGAGAGATGCACGTGCGAGTCGACGAAGCCGGGCGTCATGCCGTAGCGCGAGCCGTCGACGATGCGATCGAAGGTTTCGCGCCCGTACCGTGACGCGATGATCGCGGCCGGGCCGACGTCGGCGATGCGCTCGCCGTCGATCACCACGGAGGCGCCGGACAGCACCGTGTCGGCCTTGTCGACGGTGAGGACGAATTCGAGATTCTCGATCAGCGTGCGCACGGGCGGAACCTTCTTCGGAGCACGACGACGGCGGGCGGTGACGCAGCGGCGGGCCGGTGAGCTTATCCGGACGCAAGGACGGGGCCAACGCCGCCGCGCCGGATGCCGCCGCGTTCCGACCGTCGCCGCGCCGCGATGGTTCCGGGTTGCGGCGCCCCCGGTTCCGGCTCTAACGTGCGACCCGTCGCATCGGAAGGATCGCCGTGGCCATCATCGACTGGTCGAAGCTCGTCATCGGCATGCTCGGCGGCGACCGCCGCGAGCAGGAGATCGCCCGGCTCGCCGCCGCGACCGGTGCCGAGGTCCGGGCGCACGGTTTTCCCTGGCCGGCGGGCGGCATTCCTGGCGTGAAGCGGCTCGACGATCCCGCCGCGGTGCTGCGCGGCGCCAAGTTCGCACTGTTCCCGATTCCCGGCATCGCGCCGAGCGGTGCCCTGTTCGCGCCGGCGGCGGCAGCGCCCATCATCCCGGACCGGGCCATGCTGGCCGGCATGGCGCCGCGTGCCCACATCGTGCTCGGCTGGGCGGACGCCAACCTGAAGGCGCATGCCGACGCGCTGGCGATCGGCCTGCACGAGTACGAATGGGATCGCGCTTTGATGCTGGAGCGCACGCCCGCCATCATCGAAGGCCTTCTGAAGATCGTCATCGAGAACACCGACACGACGATCCACAACTCCGAGGCCTGCGTGGTCGGGCAGGGGACGATCGGCACGGTGCTGGCCCGCTACCTGGTGGCGCTCGGCGCCCGCACCCACGTGGTCGCCCGCAATCCCGAGCAGCGCGCCGCCGCCTTCGTGGCCGGGGCGACGGCGCACGGGCTCGAGGCGCTGCCGGAGCTCGCGCCGCGGCTCGATCTCGTGTTCTCCACGGTGCCGTCGCGCGTCGTCGGCGCCAACGTCATCGGCATGCTGCCCGACCACGCCCTGATCGTCGATCTCGCGGCGCCCCCGGGAGGCGTCGACTTCGAGACGGCGAAGCGGCTCGGCCGCAAGGCGATCTGGGGGCGGGGCCTGGGGAGCCGGGCGCCCGTCACGGTCGGCGCCAGCCAGTGGCGCGGCATCCGCGCGCGCATCGAGAAGATCATCCAGGACGAACACTGAGCGACGCGTGTCGCGCGTCGCCGTGCCGTCCTTCGTCCCGCACGCACAATCGCCAAGCCCCCAGAGAGGACCAGCATGCCCGTCGTCACGGTGGAGATGTGGACCGGCCGCACCAAGGAGCAGAAGCGCGCGCTGGTGCGCGCCATCACGGACGCCATGGTGACGCATGCCGGGGCGAAGCCCGACAACCTCCACGTCATCATCCACGAGGTGCCGAAGGAGGATTGGGCGCTCGCCGGCGTGATGGGCGACGAGCGCAAGGATTGACTCGACGCAGCGATCGGGTCGATGCGGCCGCGCCGCGGCGGCGCGCCGGCCGGTTCAGTACATGTCGCCCTTGCGGCGGGCCTTCTTGGCCGCCTTGCGGGCGGCGTAGCGGGCGTCGCGCGCGGCCTTCTGCTCGGCCTTGAGGGCGGCGTCGGCGGCGGCCCGCTCCTCCGCCTCGCGCGCCTCGCGCTCGGCCCGTTCGGCGGCCTCGCGGGCGGCGATCGCCTCGGCCTCAATGCGGGCCTTCTCGGCCGCCTCGGCGGCGATCCGCGCCTTCTCGGCCGCCTCGGCCTCGCGTTTCGCCCGGATCGCGTCACGCTCCGCCTTGCGGGCGAGCCGCTCGGCCTCGAGCGCCGCTCGGCGCTCCTCGAGCGCCGGATCCGCGACCGCGGTCTTGAATTTCTCCAGCAGGGCCTTCTTGGCCGCGTCGGCGTTGCTCTTGCGGTCCTGCAGGTCGGTGTCGCGGAAGCGAGCCATTCGGTCTCCGGTGTCGTGCACAAAGGCCGGACCGGGCCCGTCGCCCGAGGTCCGACCGGTCGAGGTCTCGATTGGGAGACGCTCATATAATCCCCCCGGCCGTCCGCATCAACGCTTCCGACGCATGCCAACCGTGCGTTGCGCGGTTTTCCCCTCCCTCCCGCCGGCGCGACCTGCGCCGACCGGCGCCGGTGGTCAGGCCCGGACCGGCCGGGCGGTCAGGCCCGGACCGGCCGGGCGGTCAGGCCCGGACCGTGTAGCGGGCGATCTTCGCCTCGTCGGCCGGGATGCCCATGCCGGGCCCTTCGGGCAGCACGATCGCGCCGTCGACGAGCCGCATGGGGGCGGCGATCAGGTCGTCCTTGTAGTAGACGCCGCCGACCCGGCCGCCGAGCGCCTCGGCCGGCGTCGACACCGGGACGACGCAGGACAGCGTCACGGCCGGGGCCGCGGCGGCGAGCTGGATGTTGGCGAGGTTGCCGATGCCGGTCTCCACCGAGCCGTTGACGTTGCAGACGATGCCGGCCGCCCGACACACCGCGGCGACCTCCATGGCCTTGAACAGGCCACCCGGCTTGGTCGTGTAGATCGACACGATCTGGGCGGCGCGCTTCTCGACGATCTGGATCACGTCGTGGGCGTTCCAGGCGCTCTCGTCGGCCATCACGGGCGCGTCGATGGCGCGTGCCACCTCGGCGAGGCGCGCGATGCCCTCGACCGGCTGCTCGAAGTACTTCAGCTCGCAGTGCTCGATCTTGCGGAACGTGCGGATCGCCTCGCCCGGCGTCGCATAGCCCTGGTTGGCGTCGACGCACAGGGTCGTCTTCGGCCCGACCGTGGCCCGAATGCGCTCGACCATCTCGACGTCGCGATCCGGATCGACACCGATCTTGATCTTGATCGTCTTGATGCCTTCCTCGACGACCTTCGCGACCTCGCGCTCGGCCTCCTCGAAGCCCAGGAGCCCGATCGAATGCGTCACCGGGATCGCTTTGCGCGCCGCGCCGCCGAGCAGGCGGTGAACGGGGAGGCCGCACTGCTTGCCGGCGAGGTCGTAGGCGGCGAACTCGACGGCCGCCTTGGCGTAGGGAAAGCCCTTGATGATGCGATCCATGCGGGCGTGCAGATCGACGATGTCGCCCGGCACGGCGCCGACGACGGCCGGCGCCAGATGGGATCTGATCACCTCCATGGTGGTGCCCGGGCTCTCGCCGAAATAGCGACCGAACTCGCCGCCCCAGTCCTTCAGGGCCGGCGCCTCGCCCCAGCCGGTCGCGCCGTCGCGGTCCGTCATCTTGACCAGCACATACCCGCCGATCGGCTCGGTGAGGCCGGTCCATTTGTGCTCGCGCCGCGTCGGCAGGGCGATGTGCACGAGGTCGACGGAGGCGATCGGAGAATCGGTCATGATCTTCGCGAACTGGTTGGGAGGCGAGGACGGCGGGACCGCCAGCATAGGCCGCGCGAGATCGGCATGCAAAGCATGCCGACCTTGTACCAACGGCCATGACGGCTGCCTCTCTCCGTCACCCTGAGGTGCCCGGCGAAGCCGGGCCTCGAAGGGCGACGGCAAGGATCTCGGTCTTGCCCGAGATCGACACCATTGAAGCCCAAGTCGGCAACGCCGACTTGGGTGGTCGCATCCTTCGAGGCTCGCGGCGCGAGCACCTGCTGCGCGCGCACCTCGGAATGACGAATCGAAGTCCGGAGCCGTTGGTATTACTGTTTCGCGTCGCGGATCATCTGCCAGACGCGGCGGGGCGACAGCGGCAGGGCGCACGGCTCGATGCCGAAATCCGACAGTGCGTTCGCGACCGCGTTGGCGATGACGCCACCCACCGGAATGATGCCGCCCTCGCCGCCGCCCTTGGCACCGAGCGGATTGCCGGGCGCCGGCACGATGTCGATCGCGCGGGCCGCGATCGGCGGCACGTCGGCCGCCGTCGGCAGCAGATACTCGGCGAGCGAGGCCGTGAGGATCTCGCCGTCGTCGTTGTAGACGATCTCTTCCAGGAGCGTGCCGCCCAGCCCCTGCACGATGGCGCCGACCGTCTGTCCGTGCAGGGTCGCCGGGTTGATGGCGCGGCCGACATCCTCCACGGCCGTGTAGGCCAGCACCTCGACGGCGCCGGTCGCCGGATCGACCGCGACATGCGCCGCGTGCGCGCCGTAGCTGTAGGCCCGTGCATTCGCCGCGAAGGTGCCTTCGGCGTCCGGCACCTTTTCGGCGAGATCCGTCAGCGCCACCACGCGACCATCGGGGCCGCGCGCCGAACCATCGTCGAGCGTCACGTCCTCGGCCGCGCAGCCGAGCGCCGCCGCGGCCACGGCCCGGATCGACGCTTTGAGCGTTTCCGCGGCGGCGAGCACGGCCGAGCCGCCCATCACGACCGACCGCGACGAGTAGGAGCCGAAGCCGTCGCGCACCGCGTCGGTCGAGCCGTGGACGACGCGGGCGATCGCGTCGAGCGGGCGCTCCAGCGCGTCGGCGGCGATCTGCGCCATCACGGTCTCGAGCCCTTGGCCGAGCGCCGAGGAGCCGACATGCACGACGACGCGCCCGTCCGGCTCGAGGCGCAGCATGGCGCTCTCGCGCGGCCCCGGCGAGCCGCCCTCGAAGTAGCAGCCGGTCGCGATGCCGTGATAGCGCCCGTCGATCAGCCGGCCCTGCAGCCCCGCCTTCTCCGTCCAGCCGAAATCGGCGAGGCACTGCGCGAAGGTCGCGGCGTAGTCGCCGCTGTCGCATGCACTCTCGATCCCGAGCGGCGTCACGGTCGGGAGCCGCCACGGCATCTCGTCGCGGCCGACCAGGTTCTTCCGGCGGATCTCGATCCGGTCGATCCCGAGATCCTTGGCCGCCATGTCGATCAGGCGCTCGCGGAAGAAATCCGGCTCGAAGCGGCCGGGCCCCCGATAGGTGCCGATCGGAGTCTTGGTCGTGAGCATCAGGTCGACGTCGATCGCGACGTCCGGAATGCGATAGGGGCCTGGAAGGAACTGGGCGAGGCTGCGGGCCGGCGTCGCCCCGGTGGTCCTCACATAGGCGCCGAGATCGACCGCGGCGGTGCCGCGCAGCGCCAGGATGGTGCCGTCGCGCGTGCAGGCGATCTCGATGGTCGCCTCCATCTCGCGGGCGTGATTGGTGGCGAGGAAGTGCTCGCGCCGGTCCTCGATCCACTGCACGGGCCGCGCCAGCGTGCGGGCCGCGAACGGGATCAGAAAATCCTCCGGATAGAACTCGCCCCGCACCCCGAAGCCGCCGCCGACATCGTCCTCGACCAGCCGCACGGCGTCCTCGGGTAGGCCGAGCTGGCCCGCCAGAATCCGTCTGTTCGCGAACGGTACCTTGGCGGCGCCGTGCAGGGTGAGCAGGCCCGCGGCCGCGTCCCAGGCGGCGAGCAGGCCGCGCGGCTCCATCGGCACCGCGGTGTGGCGATGGATGCGGAAGGTCACGCGCCGCGTGTAGTCGGCGCGTGCGAAGGCCGCGTCGGCGTCGCCGCGCCGCCCGGAGAGCGTGCCGGCGCGGTTGTCCGGGATCGTGTCGAACAGCAGCGGGTCGGCGGCGCGCGCGGCCGTGATGCTCGCCACCGCCGGTCGCGAGGCGATGTCGAGCCCGACCAGCTCGGCCGCGTCTTCGGCGAGCGCCGCGGTGTCGGCGATCACGACCGCCACCGGCTCGCCGACATAGCGCACCACCGCGTGAGCGATCACGGGCTGGGCGGCGCGAACGAAGTCGGGCGAGGAGTCCTGCCGCAGCGGGATTTTTGGCACCGCGCCGTGCGCCGCGATCACGTCCTCGGCCGTGAGCACGGCATGCACACCGGGCATCGCGCGCGCCGCGTCGGCGTCGATGCCGTGCAGAAGACCGTGGGCGACGGGGCTGCGCACCACCACGGCGGCGAGGCGGCCCGGCCCGGCGACGTCGCCGACATAGCGGCCACGGCCGGTGACCAGCCGAACGTCCTCCAGCCGCGGCACGGAGCTGCCGATCAGGGCGTTGCGGGGCGGCACGGGAGCGGCGGTCATGGGAAACGGGGGCGGCGGGCCGCGGGACGGCGAGAATGGATCACGTCGCCGCGTGCGACAAGCCCTGCGGCGTGCGACCGAGCGCGGCAAGGATCGCCGTGACGATCGCGTCGGGCGGCTTCGCGATGTCGACCGTGACGGCGTCGGCCGGCTCCTCCAGCGTGGCGAACTGGCTGTCGAGCAGGGCCGGGTTCATGTAGTGGCCGGTGCGGCCGGCGAGCCGCCGCGCGATCAGATCGGCCGATCCCTTCAGATACACGAAGACGACGTCGCCGTGGGGCGCGAGGATGTCGCGATAGGCCCGCTTGAGGGCCGAGCAGGCGAGCACCTGATCGAGCCCTTGTGCCTCCCAGTCCTCGATCGCCTGGCGCAGCGCCGCGAGCCAGGGTCGGCGGTCGTCGTCGCTCAGCGCGATGCCGGCCCGCATCTTCTCGACATTGGCGGGTGGATGAAAGCTGTCGGCGTCGGAAAAGCCGCAGCCGAGCCGTGCGGCCAGCAACGTCCCGATCGTGGTCTTGCCGGAGCCCGAGACGCCCATCAGCACGACGATCATGTCCGCCTCCGTTCGGACCGCGAGGACGATCACAGCGTGGCGCCAAGCGTTCGGAAACGAAAACGGCGCGGCCTCGGGGGCCACGCCGTCGAACTCGGCCCGGTCGCGGGGCACGGCGTCGCCGCCGCCGTCCGCGGTCAGACGTCCGCGCTCAGCGGGCGCTCTGGCGCACCGGCGTCTGCGCGTCCGGCTCGTCCGCGGCCTTGCCGTCGGCCGGCTTGGCGTCGGCTGGCTTGACGTTCGACGCGGCGAACGAGAACGGTGCGGTGATGGCCGAGAACACGGCCGGCACCTGGGCGCCGCCCGTCGCGCGGGCGACGGTCAGGCGGGTGCGGTTGAACGCCTCCTCGACGGTCTGGCCGGTGTTGCGCATCTGGGCGATCAGCTCGCGGGCGAACACGCTCTGGCCGTCGCTCTCCTGGTCGGCGACCTTGCCGGGCGCCACCGCGTAGAGCACCAGCGTGCCCTCGGGGCCGGCGATCGGCGCGAGGCCGGACGAGAAGCCGCGCAGGCGCCGCTCGAACGGATTCTTGCGGGCGGCGTCGAGCACCACCAGCTTGCCGGCGGCGCCGCGGGCGTCCATGGCGGCGACCACCGGCTCGAGGCCGATGCCGTCGCGGCGGACGTCCTCGGGACGCCAGATCTGGGCGCTGACCGGCACCAGGAAGCTCTCGCGGCCGATCTGCAGGCCGTGACCGCTGAAATAGAGGAGCGCCGTGGCGCCCGGCGTGATCTTGGCCGTGAAGCGCTCGACGGCGCGCTCCATCGCCTGCTTGCTCATGTTCTCGCCGAGCTCGACGTCGAAGCCCTTGCCGCGCAGCTCGTCGGCGATGGCGCGTGCATCGGCGATCGGCGCCTTGAGGGGGGCCTCGCCGTCCGGATAGGCGCCGTTGCCGATCACCAGCGCGAGGCGCGGGCCGGTGGCCGCGGTCGGGGCGTCGGTCGCCGACGCGACATCGATCCGCGCGGGAACCGGCCGCGGGTCGACGGCCGCATCGCCGCGGCTCGGCGCCAGCGCGACCCGAGTGGCCTCGGTGCGCGAAGACTCGGTGCGCGAAGACTCGCCACGGTTGTCGAACTGCTGCCCGACCGCGGTCCGGATGACCTCCGCCGAGACCAGCGTCAGGCTCACGAAGGCGAGCGCTGCCGCCCCGGCGAATTTCACTGTCCGCATGATCCCTCCACGTTCCGTCGCAGCGCGACATACAGACAAACCGAGCGCAAGGCAAGCTTTGCCGAATTTTGTCTGGATTGGGGCGTCGGAGGCGGTGCGGGGATGTCAAGTTGTCGTTGTGTCGGCGACAGTATAAATTTCTTCTATCGGGTTAAAATACGCTGCCGATGAACGGATCATCAGAATTGTGGCAGTGAAATGTGTCTCGGTACAATCCCCTAATCCGATCGACGAAGGCTGTTCACGATCTTGTCAATGAAGCGATTCCGCCGGCCCGAGCGGGGCTCGCGCCGGCGGGAGTATTGTGTTGCAGCAAAACGGTACTTTGGTCCGGTGGGTCAGCCGCCGAGCACCCGCACGGGCTTGCCGTCCAGAAACGCGCGGATGTCCTCGACCATGTCGCGGAAGTAGATGGCGTAGTTCTGCTTCGTCACGTAGCCGAGATGCGGCGTGGTGACGACCGTGTCGAGCCGGCGGAACGGGTGGTCCACGGGCAGCGGTTCGATGTCGTAGACGTCGAGCCCGGCGCCGCCGAGCTTGCCGGCCGTGAGCGCGGCGAGCAGGGCCGCCTCGTCGACGATCGGGCCGCGCGACGTGTTGATCAGCAGCGCGTCCGGCTTCATCAGGCCGAGTTCGGCCGCGCCGACCATCCCGCGCGAGCGGTCCGAGAGCTGCACGTGGATGGAGAGGATGTCGGAGCGGGCGAACAGCTCCTCCTTGCTCACCAGCGTGGCACCGCCGGCCTGCGCCTTCTCGGCCGTCAGGTTGGGGCTCCAGGCGATCACCGGCATGCGGAACGCCTGGGCGATGCCGGCGACCCGGGTGCCGAGCTTGCCGAGCCCGAGGATGCCGAGCGTCTTGCCCTCGATGTCGTCGCCGATGGTCGCCTGCAGGGGGGCGCCGGCCTTCATGCGGGCGTTCTCGAAGCCGATCCGCCGGGTCAGCTCGAGGATCAGGCCGAACACGATGCCGATGGTCGGATTGCCGTAGCTGCCGGTGCCGCACACCGTGACGCCGTGCTCGCGCGCCGCCGGCAGGTCGATCGCCCGGTTGGCCGCGCCCGTGGTGATCAGGAGCTTCAGGTTCGGCAGCCCGGCGAACATGGCGCGCGGGAACGGGGTCCGCTCGCGCATCAGGCAGACGATCTCGAACGGCTGGAGTGCCGCCCGGGCGGCGTCGGGGGTGGGGAAGGGTGTATCGAAGACCGTAACGTCGACGTCACCCGTGACCGCCGACCAGTCGGCGGTGGAGAGGGCGACGGTCTGATAGTCGTCGAGGACGGCGCAGCGGACGGCCATGGGCCGGAACTCCCTTGTCGGTCGCGAGACACCGCGAGCTAGCCCGCGGGCGCAAGAGGAGACAAGGGTTTTCGCTGGAGACGAGCGGGATCTCGGAACGAAGCGGCGGTGCCGTGCAGCCGGCGCCGCCGCGCCAGTCGGGGAGGGTCCTCAGACGCGAACGCGAATCCGGGCAGGGCGGCCACGCATCGAGCGGTCGGGCCGGATCACGATATGGGTGATCGTGTTCTTCGCCCGCCATTTCGGGCCGGGGCCGCGCATGTAATGGCGCTCCGGGCGATAGGTGGTGAAGAGGTCGGTCAGGATCGAGCGGCAGGCGGCCAGCAGGGTCTTGCCGATGGGAGCATTCGGGGCACTGGAGGCGTTCATGACACGCTCCGTGGGTTGGCGATCCAGGTCCGGCGTTCTGCCGCGGACGATGATCCTGAGCGTCGCTCTATGACCTTTTCTGGATCGAAATCGTTAAAATTCGGTTCATTTTCACGATCTGTCGCAACTTCGTCGCGCAGCGTTGCCGGTTCGTTACAGTCGGGCGTTGCGAGCCGGAGACACCCGGTCCGCGATACGACGGCGGCAGTGTCGATACGGCTTGCGCGTGGTCGGGCGGACACGGGGACGCTCCATCGGCTCTCCGTCATGAGTCGTCGGCGGGGCGATCGGGGTTTGTGAGGCGGATCACAGGGGGCGTCGCAACGGAACGGACGGGCGCCCGCGACGCCCGGGGGGAGGGGGTGGAGATGTCTCGAACCGCCCGGGCGCCCAGCTTGCCCTCGGACGCGGCGGTCGCTACATCAGCGCGCGAATCCCGACAACCGGACGAGGACGAGGCGCGGCAATGGCCCGGCAGTTCATCTACCACATGCAGGGTCTGTCCAAGACCTATCCGGGCAACCGCAAGGTGCTCGACAACATCCACCTCTCCTTCTACCCGGACGCCAAGATCGGCGTGCTCGGCGTCAACGGCGCCGGCAAGTCGACGCTCTTGCGCATCATGGCCGGCATCGACAAGGAGTACACGGGTGACGGCTGGGTGGCCGAGGGCGCCCGGGTCGGCTACCTGCCGCAGGAGCCGCAGCTCGATCCCGCCCTGACCGTGCGCGAGAACGTCATGCTCGGCGTCGCCGCCAAGAAGGCGATCCTCGACCGCTACAACGAGCTGATGATGAACTACTCCGACGACACGGCGGAGGAGGCCGCACAGCTCCAGGACAAGATCGATCATCAGAACCTGTGGGATCTCGACTCGCAGGTCGAGCAGGCCATGGACGCGCTCGGCTGCCCGCCGGACGACTGGGCGGTCGACAAGCTCTCGGGCGGCGAGCGCCGCCGCGTCGCGCTGTGCCGGCTGCTGCTCGAGCAGCCCGAGCTCTTGCTGCTCGACGAGCCGACCAACCATCTCGACGCCGAGACGGTGAACTGGCTGGAAGGGCACCTGCGCAACTACCCGGGCGCCATCCTGATCGTCACCCACGACCGCTACTTCCTCGACAACGTGACGGGCTGGATCCTCGAGCTCGATCGCGGCCGCGGCATCCCCTACGAGGGCAACTACTCGTCCTGGCTGAAGCAGAAGCAGAAGCGGCTCGAGCAGGAGGGCCGCGAGGAGGAGACACGCCAGAAGACGCTGGCCCGCGAGCAGGAATGGATCGCGTCCTCGCCCAAGGCCCGCCAGGCCAAGTCCAAGGCGCGCTACCAACGCTACGAGGAGCTGCTCGCCAAGGCCAACGACAAGGCGCCGACCACGGCCCAGATCGTCATCCCGGTGGCCGAGCGGCTCGGCCAGAACGTCATCGACTTCGAAGGGCTCACCAAGGCGTTCGGCGACAAGCTGCTGATCGACGACCTCACCTTCAAGCTGCCGCCGGGCGGCATCGTCGGCGTGATCGGCCCGAACGGCGCCGGCAAGACGACGCTGTTCCGCATGATCACGGGCCAGGAGCAGCCCGACAAGGGCAGGATCGTGATCGGCGATTCGGTCAAGCTCGGCTATGTCGACCAGTCGCGCGACTCGCTCGATCCCAAGAAGACCGTGTGGGAGGAGCTCTCCGACGGCCTCGACATCCTGATGCTCGGCAAGCGCGAGGTGAACAGCCGCGCCTATTGCGGCGCCTTCAACTTCAAGGGCGCCGACCAGCAGAAGAAGGTCGGCAACCTGTCGGGCGGCGAGCGCAACCGCGTGCATCTCGCCAAGATGCTCAAGTCGGGCGCCAACGTTCTCCTCCTCGACGAGCCGACCAACGATCTCGACGTCGACACGCTCCGCGCGCTCGAGGAGGCGCTGGAGGACTTCGCCGGCTGCGCCGTGATCATCAGCCACGATCGCTGGTTCCTCGACCGCATCGCGACCCACATCCTCGCCTTCGAGGGCGACAGCCACGTCGAGTGGTTCGAGGGCAACTTCCAGGACTACGAGGCCGACAAGATGCGGCGGCTCGGCACCGACTCGATCCTGCCGCACCGCCTCAAGTACAAGAAGTTCTCGCGCTGACGATTGCGCCGCCGGGCCGGCTCCGTCGCGGAGCCGGCGGCCGAAAGGGGGAGCGGTGCGGCAATATCGGCCGCGCCGACCGCCGTCCCCGTCCCTCGTTTCGCCCTATTCCTGCCCGCATACCGGGCGTCGGGACAAGTGGTGTTCGGCCCTCGGGCCGTGCGTGGGGGATAGCGATGAAGCGCTTCGGATCGGCGGCCCGCGCCGCCGTCATGGTCTCGGGTCTCATGGCCTCGGGTCTGGCGTTGGCGCTCGCCGGCTGCGCCGGAGATCCGGCGGCCGGTGTCGGTGCGCGCGAGCAGACCGGCACGCTGGTCGGCGCGCTCGGTGGCGCGGCGCTCGGCGCCGCCGTCACGGGTGGCGGCACCGGCTCGAAGCTCGCCGGTGGCCTCGCCGGCGCGGCGATCGGCGGCCTGCTCGGCAACCGCATCGGCGCCGCCATGGACGACGAGGACCGCCGCCGCGCCTACGAGGCCCAGATGACGGCGCTGGAGACCGGCCGCTCCGGCGCACCGGTGTCGTGGCGCAACCCCGATTCGGGCCGCTACGGCACCATCGTGCCGGGTCCGGCCTACGACCAGGGCGGCCAGAACTGCCGGCAATTCACCCACACGATCTACATCGACGGGACGCCGCAGACGGCGCGCGGCACCGCCTGCCGCAACCCCGACGGCTCGTGGACGCCGATCGGCTGAGCGCCGCGCCCCGACCGGTACCAAGTTACGGTTTCTTTTCGCGGATCGCGGCACCTGCCGCGCTCCGTTTAACGCGTTCTTCAGACCGCGCTCCTATACCCGAGCCAGGATATTCCGCTCGGCAAGGTGTGTGGATGGCAGGCGAGGAGCAAGCCTCCGAGAAGTTGCGCGCGTATCTGCGTCAGCTGTCGCCCGAGGCGCGGGCCATGCTGATGGCCGAGGTCGAGCGCGGGCTGCAAGCCGGCCACGATCATCTGCCGGCGCCCGATCTGCTGCTCGAGCATCTGCGCGAGGTGCTGCGCGAGAACGAGGACGATCCGGCCCCGGAGCGCGCCATCAATCCGTCCCGGCTGTTCTTCGCCCCGATCGAGCCGTTCGTGACCGACGACGAGTCCTCCGCCGAGCCTGACGGTCGGGTGTCGCGGGCGAGCCTCGGCCCGCTGTGGGACTGGATCGTCACCGAGATCGCCCCGGCCGAGGCCAAGACCTTCGTCGCCGACGTCGGCCGGCATCTCGCCGCCAAGGACCAGGGCAAGGCCGATTTCGCCGCCCGCACGTTCCAGGATCTGGTCGTGCGCAAGCTCGGCGACATCCTTCAGGCCGCCGGCAAGGACGACAAGGCACGGCGCCGCATCGCGTTCCGGATCGGCACCGCGCGGGCGCAGTCCGACGTCGTCGAGTTCTTCACCATCATGAAGAACCGCGACACGCTCTCGGCGATCGGCAGCCGCCTGCCGTCGCGCATCCGCTCGGCCGCCGGCGACCAGCTCGACCAGATCGTCGCCGTGATCGACACCGCGGTCGCGCGCGACAAGGCGCTGATCCGCTACGGCCTGATCCTCGTCATGAACCGCCTGCCGGCGCCCTGGCAGCTCGTCCGGGTGGCGGTGCGCGCCGCCCAGTCCGACAAGGCCGAGCGCATCGCCGAAAGCGCCTACGGCTTGGCGCTCGGCATGGTGCTGGCCGAGACAGAGCGCACCGTGCGCGAGCTCGTCCATCACTTCCGCCGCGGCCAGATGGTCCGCGCGATCGAGTGCCTGAAGGACGTCCACGAGGCGGTGCGCGGCCTGCGCAGCGAGGTCAACATGTCGTCCGGCACCGGCCCGGCGCGTCAGCTCGCGGCCATCCGGGCCGGCGTCGCCGACGCGCTGAAGTCCGACCTCGACACCATCCCGGGGCGGGTCCGCCGCATCATCCGCATCGTCCCCGGCAAGCACCTGCCGGCCGGCGCCGCCATCGACCAGGGCGAGGTCGCCGAGATCGAGGCGCTGCTCGGCTTCCTGGCGGCGTGCAAGAACTACGCGAGCGAGCTCGCCCTCAACGAGATCACGCTGCGGGTGCTCTCGGACCTGCAGAGCCAGCTCGACAACGGCTCGCGCTCGATCATCGACGTGCTGCGCGCCTGCGAGCCGGGCGAGCTGCCCTACCGCAAGGCCCAGATGGAGGCGGCGATCCGCTTCTGCGCCAAAATCCTCGGCGAGGAGTTCGCCACCGTGATCGCGCGGGCCGCCGAGGTCGCGGTCAGCACCGAGCGCAAGCCCGCCGGCAAGGTCGCCGCCAAGGGGTGACGGGCCGGGCGCCGAAGCCGTGCCCGGACACGGCGCGCCGCGCACGGGACACGAACCCCGTCCCGTGGCACCGTCTCGGACGCGCGTCCTGCGCCCGGCCATAATTTTCCCGAACCGTCACCCTATCGGGCTGCCGCCTGCGTCACGGGGCTTTGACATTTCCCAAGGTTGCGACCGGGGGCGTCATGGTCAATGACGGGGCCACCGGTTAGGGTCTCGCCCATGACGCTCTCCTTATTGCTCGCGCTGATGACGGCGGCGGCGCTCGGCGCCGCGCTGTGGCCGCTCGTCCGCCGCACCGGACCCGGGCGCGGCGGCGACGATGCCGCCGTCTACCGTGACCAGCTCGACGAGATCGAGCGCGACCTCTCCCTCGGCGCCATCGGTCCGGCCGAGGCCGAGGCCGCCCGGGTCGAGGTGTCGCGCCGGCTGATCGCCGCCGCCGCGGCGGCCGCGAGCGCGCGCCCGGCGTCGCCGTCCGGCGGCGCGTCCGCGGCGCGCAAGGCGTCGGCCGCCGTGCTGGTCGCGCTGCCGCTCGCCGGGCTCGGCTGGTACCTGGTCACCGGATCGCCCGAGATGCCGGCGCAGCCGCTCGCCGAGCGGCTCGCCCGCCTGCATGCCGGCAAGAGCGGCGAGACCGACCAGAACGCCGCCATGGTCGCCATGGTGCCGAAGGTCGAGGCGCATCTGCGCAGCAATCCCGAGGACGGGCGCGGCTGGGCCGTGCTGGCGCCGGCCTATATGCGGCTCGAGCGCTTCGACGACGCCGTGAAGGCGTATCGCAACGCCATCCGGCTGCTCGGCGAGACCGGCGACCGGGTGGCCGATCTCGGCGAGGCGCTGACCGGCCAGGCCGGCGGCATCGTGACGCCGGCCGCCAAGGCGCAGTTCGAGCGCGCCCTGGTGATCGACCGCGAGCACGTCTCCGCCGCCTATTATCTCGGCCTCGCCGCCCAGCAGGCCGGCCGGCCCGACGAGGCGCGCACGATCTGGCAGGGGCTGCTGGCCCGGGCACCGGCCGACGCGCCGTGGACCGGCTTCGTCAAGACGGCGCTGTCGCAGCTCGATCGCGGCAACGTCGCGGCGCCGGGCGGCGTTCCCGACGACGTGCCGCAGGCCCTGACCGAAGACCAGAAGGCGATGGTGCGCGGCATGCTCGCCCAGCTCGCCGCCCGCCTCGAGAAGGACGGCTCCGACGTCGACGGCTGGCTGCGGCTGATCCGCTCCCACATGGTGATGCGCGATCTCGACCGGGCCCGCGCGGCGCTCGCCGACGCCCGCCGGGCGCTCGCCGGCATGCCCGACCGGCTGGTCCGGTTGGAGGCCGAAGCGAAGCCGTTGCGGCTCGATGCAGGCGCCTCGACCACGCCGGCGGCCCCTGTGTCCCCGGCCGGCCCGCGCGTCGGCGCGCCGGCGCAGGGGACCGGCATCGCGCTGCCGTCGCTGCCGGCGCCGGCCCGGCCGGGCACTGCGTCCGGCTCCGGCCCGGCCGCCGGCGAGCAGTCCGCCTCGGCCGGCGGCGGCGCCGACTACGACGAGACCATGCGGGGCCTGATCGAGCGCCTCGCCAAGAAGCTCGCGGCCGACGGCAGCGACGTCGACGGCTGGCTGCGCCTGGTGCGCACCCACGTCGCGCTCGGCGAGCGCGAGCGCGCGACCGCCGCCGCCGCCGACGCGCGAAGAGCGCTCGCCGGCGCGCCTGAAAAACTCGCTCGCATCGATGCCGTCGCGAAGGAGCTCGGGATTTCCGAGCCGCGACCCGCGTCCGGTTCCGGAGTCCTGCAATGACCCGCAAGCAGCGTCGTTTCGCCCTGATCGCCGGCGGTGTCGCCGTGCTGGCCGTGGCGGTCGGCCTCGTCCTCAACGCGCTCACCGACTCGATCGTGTTTTTCAACTCGCCGACCGACGTCGTCGAGAAGAAGGTGCAGCCCGGCACGCGGCTGCGCATCGGCGGCCTCGTCGCTCCCGGCTCGGTGGAGCTCGGCGAGAATCTGGCGGTGCGCTTCCAGGTGACCGACGGCGCCAACACCATCGCGGTCGCCTACAAGGGCATCCTGCCGGATCTGTTCCGCGAAGGGCAGGGCGTGATCGCCGAGGGTGTGCTCGACGGCTCCGGCGTCAAGGCCGACAGCGTGCTCGCCAAGCACGACGAGAAATACATGCCGCGCGAGGTCGCCGACGCGCTCAAGAAGCAGGGCCACTGGCAGGCCGACTACGACAAGGGCAAGGCGCCCGCCGCCGCGCCGGCCGCGGCACCCGGGCCGCAGTCGTCGGTGGCGACGCCCGCCGCCACGGGAGCCGCGACGCGATGATCCCGGAGCTCGGTCACTACGCTCTCGTGCTGGCGCTGGCGCTGGCGCTCGCCCAGGCGATCGTCCCGCTGGTCGGCGTGAAGACCGGCGACGACGCGCTCATGGCGGTGGCGACACCGACCGCGGTGGTCCAGTTCGGGTTCGTCGCGCTCGCCTTCGCGGCGCTCACCGCGAGCTACGTGGTCTCCGACTTCTCGGTCGAGAACGTCGCGGCGAACTCGCACTCGACCATGCCGCTCGTCTACAAGGTCACCAGCGTGTGGGGGAACCACGAGGGCTCGATGCTCCTGTGGGTGCTGATCCTCGCGCTGTTCGGGGCGCTGCTCGCGGCGCTCGGCCGCAACGTGCCGGCCGTGCTGCACGCCGCCGTGCTCTCCGTCCAGGCGATCGTCGCGGTCGCGTTCTACCTGTTCATCCTGCTCACCTCGAATCCATTCGCCCGCCTCGCCCAGCCGCCTTTCGAGGGCCGCGACCTCAACCCGATTCTCCAGGACATCGGCCTCGCGATCCATCCGCCGCTCCTCTACGTGGGCTATGTCGGCTTCTCGGTCGCCTTCTCGTTCGCGGCCGGGGCGCTGCTGATCGGCCGCATCGACGCGGCGTGGGCGCGCTTCGTGCGCCCGTGGATCCTGATCGCATGGATCTTCCTCACGCTCGGCATCGCGATGGGCTCCTATTGGGCTTATTACGAGCTCGGCTGGGGCGGCTGGTGGTTCTGGGATCCGGTCGAGAACGCCTCGCTGATGCCGTGGCTCGCCGGGACGGCGCTCCTTCATTCGGCGCTGGTGATGGAGAAGCGCGACGCCCTGAAGGTGTGGACGATTCTGCTCGCCATCCTCACCTTCTCGCTGTCGTTGATGGGCACGTTCCTGGTGCGCTCGGGCGTACTCACCTCGGTGCACTCCTTCGCCACCGATCCGACGCGCGGCGTCTTCATCCTCGGCATCCTGGTCGTCTTCATCGGCGGCTCGTTGACGCTGTTCGCCTGGCGCGCCCCGATGCTGCGGCAGGGCGGCCTGTTCGCGCCGGTGTCGCGCGAGGGCTCGCTGGTCTTCAACAACCTGTTCCTCACCACGGCCTGCGCCACCGTGTTCGTCGGCACGCTCTATCCGCTGGCGCTGGAGGCGCTGACGGGGGCGAAGATCTCGGTGGGCGCGCCGTTCTTCAACATGACCTTCCGCCCCCTGATGGTGCCGCTGCTGATCGCCGTGCCGTTCGGCCCGCTGCTCGCCTGGAAGCGCGGCGACCTCTTGGGCGTCGCGCAGCGGCTGGTCGCCGCCGCGGCCGTCGCCGTGCTGGCGCTCGTGATCACGTTCGCGGTGCAGGGCGGACCCGTGCTGGCGCCGCTCGGCATCGGCCTCGCCGCGTTCGTGATCATGGGCGCCGCGACCGACGTCGCCGAGCGCATCGGCCTGTTCCGCCTGCCGATCGGCACGACGTGGCGGCGGGCCGTCGGCCTGCCGCGCTCGGCCTGGGGCACCGCGCTCGGCCATGCCGGGCTCGGCGTGATGCTGCTCGGCATCGTCGGCGAATCCCAGTGGAACATCGAGCGCATCACGGCGATGAAGGCCGGCGATGTCGCCACCGTCGGGCGCTACGAGCTGGTGTTCGACGGGCTCGATCAGCGCGAGGGTCCGAACTACCGCGAGCTGTCGGTGCGCTTCTCGGTGCGCGAGGGCGGCGTGAAGATCGCGACGCTCTCGCCCGCCAAGCGCGCCTTCACGCATCGCGAGATGGCGACCACCGAGGCCGCGCTGATGCGCCACGGCGTCGGCCAGCTCTACGTCTCGCTCGGCGACCTCAACCCGGACGGCTCGGTCGCCGTGCGCGCCTACGACAAGCCGCTGGTGCTCCTGATCTGGATCGGCACCATCGTGATGTCGATCGGCGGCGGCCTGTCGCTGTCGGACCGCCGCCTGCGCGTCGGCGCGCCGCGCCCCTCCAAGGCGAGGCTCGCCGCCCAGCCGGCGGAGTGACCGCGATGAAGAAACGTCTGCCGCTTCTGGTCGTTCTCGCGCTGCTGATTGCGGCGCCGGCCCTCGCCGTGCAACCCGACGAGATGCTCAAGGATCCGGCGCAGGAGCAGCGGGCGCGCGACATCTCGCAGCACCTGCGTTGCCTGGTCTGCCAGAACCAGTCGATCGACGATTCCGACGCCGGGCTCGCCCGCGATCTGCGCCTCCTGGTGCGCGAGCGGATCGAGAAGGGCGACAGCAATGCCCAAGTGATCGACTATCTGGTCGCCCGCTACGGCGAGTTCGTGCTCTTGAAGCCGCGCTTCTCGCTGCAGACCGCGATCCTGTGGATCGCGCCCGCCCTGATCCTGCTCGCCGGCGCGATCGGCTTCGGCGTGATGCTGCACCGCCGCCGCGACGCCGCCGAGATGGCCGTCGCCGCCCCGCTCAGCGACGAGGAGAAGAAGAAGCTCGCCGAGCTGACGAAGGGATAGGGCCGCCGCCGTAGGGTGGGCAAAGGCGCGCGAGCGCCGTGCCCACGCGGTCGTCAGAAGCGGTCGTGAGTCGCGCGTGGCGGTCGTTGGTGGGCACGCTTTGCTTTGCCCACCCTACACACTACAGCCAACCCACCCGCCGGAACCACCAGAACAGCCCGCCGCAGGCGGTGAGGATGGCGGCGACCACGACGTAGTAGCCCCATTCCCATTCCAGCTCCGGCATGTGCTTGAAGTTCATGCCGTAGATGCCTGCGACCGCGGTCGGCACCGCGAGGATGGCGGCCCAGGCGGCGAGCCGCCGCGTGATCACGGTCTGCTGCATCTGCCCGACCATCAGGCCGGCCTCGAACGCGAAGGCGAGCACCTCGCGCAGCGTGTCGATCTCCGACTGGGTGCGCTTGATGTGGTCGGTGACGTCGCGGAAGAGCGGCTGCAGGTTCGGGTCGATGGCGGTGAGCTTGGAGTGCTCCAGTCGCTGGCACACGTCGACCAGCGGGCCGGCGGCGTTGCGCAGCCTCAAAAGGTCGCGGCGCAGCGTGTAGAGCCGCTCGATCGCCTCGGTGCCGAGGCTGTTCTCCAGCACCCGGTCCTCGATGCGCTCGACCTCCTCGGTGATCGCCTCCAGCACCGGGGCGTAGTTGTCGACGATGAAGTCGAGCACCGCATAGAGGATGTAGTCCTCGCCCTGGATCAGCATGTCGGGCGAGGCCTCGCAGCGCCGCCTGATGTCGGCATAGGAGCGCGAGGCGCCGTGACGCACGCTCACCACGTAGCCGTGGCCGACGAACAGGTGCGTCTCGCCGAAGGCGACGCGGCCGTCGACCATCTGGGCCGTGCGGGCGACGACGAACAGCGTGTCGCCGTACTGCTCGAGCTTGGGCTGCTGATGCGCCTTCTCGGCGTCCTCGATGGCGAGCGGGTGGAGGGCGAACTGTCGCTGGACGGTGGCGAGCAGCGCGTGGTCGGGCTCGTACAGGCCGATCCAGACGACGTGATCGGGGCGCTTCGCCCAGCTCCCGGCCTCCTCGACCGGAATGTCGGCGAGCCGCCGGCCGGCCCGATAGACGACCGCGTTGACCAGGCCGTGGATGTCGCCGTCGGGCCGATGCGGCGGGGTGAGCGCGGCAGTCGTGGGCGCGTCGCGCCGGTCCGGCAGGATCTCAGTCATGCTCGGTCTCCGCGGCCCGGCCGCCGACAGCCGCGATGTGTCGCGGCGGGAAGGCCAACCCGCCGGCGGATGGGCGTCGATGTAACCCGGCCCGGCACCGCCGCCAAGTCGCACCTTCGAGGGAGGCCTTGTTCTTGGCCAAGTAGTTGAAAGACAATATATTTTGTTTTTCTCGCAGATTACCGAGTTTTAATCCGGCGGTCAGCACGCGGTAATCCGGCGATCTCCATCTTCTCCGACGACGGTGATGCGGTTCGCGCCGCCGAACGAGCCGAACGACATGATCACGAACGATATGACGCCGAACGACATGATGCCGAACGACCTGAAGATGGAGCCTTCGATGAACGAGACCGAATCCCGGACCGGCAAGCTGCGCAGCCTGGTGTCGGCGCGGCGCCTCGCGCTGCTCGCGACGGTCGGCGCGCTCGGCGCCGGCGTGCTCTTCGTCAATCCCGATTTCGTGCCCGGCAACCGCCACTCGGCGCTGCTCGCCCCCGCCTACGCCCAGAACACGCAGCGCCCCGCCGGGTTCGCCGACATCGTCGACAAGGTGAAGCCGGCCGTGATCTCGGTGAAGGTCAAGGTCAGCGAGGACCGGCCGCGCATCGGCACCCGGGGCGAGGATCCGTTCGGCCAGGGCTCGCCCTTCGAGTTCTTCTTCCGCCGCTTCGGCGAGGGGCAGAACGGCCTGCCGGACCAGCCGCAGAACCCGCGCCGCCGGCAGTACTCGACCGGCCAGGGCTCCGGCTTCTTCATCACGCCGGACGGCTACGCCGTCACCAACAACCACGTGGTCGACAAGGCCGAGAGCGTCCAGGTGACCACCGACGACGGCAAGACCTACACGGCCAAGGTGATCGGCACCGATCCGCGCACCGATCTCGCGCTGATCAAGGTCGAGGGCCGCACCGACTTCCCGGCGGTCGCGCTCGGCGACAAGGCGCCGCGCATCGGCGACTGGGTGCTGGCCGTCGGCAATCCGTTCGGACTCGGCGGCACCGTCACGGCCGGCATCGTCTCGGCCCGCGGCCGCGACATCGGCGCCGGCCCCTACGACGACTTCCTGCAGATCGACGCGCCGGTCAATCGCGGCAACTCGGGCGGCCCGACCTTCGACATGGACGGCAACGTGATCGGCGTCAACACGGCGATCTTCTCGCCGTCCGGCGGCTCGGTCGGCATCGCCTTCGCGATCCCCGCCGACACGGTCCGCTCGGTGGTCGCCCAGCTCAAGGACAAGGGCAAGGTGTCGCGCGGCTGGATCGGTGTGCAGATCCAGTCGGTCACCGACGACATCGCCGACAGCCTCGGCCTCAAGACCGACCAGGGCGCGCTGGTCGCCGAGCCGCAGGCCGGCAGCCCGGCCGCCAAGGCCGGCATCAAGTCCGGTGACGTGATCACGGCCGTCAACGGCGAGCCCGTGAAGGACTCCAAGAACCTCGCCCGCACCATCGGCATGATGGCGCCTGGCACCACCGTGAAGCTCGACGTCTTCCGCAACGGCAAGACCGAGACGCTGAGCCTGACGCTCGGCGAGCTGCCCAAGGAACAGCGGCTCGCCTCGCGCGGCGACGGCGACGGCGAGCGCGCCGGCCGCAGCGGCGACACGAAGGTGCCGCGGCTCGGCCTGACGCTCGCCCCGGCCGGCGCGGTCGCCGGCGGCGGCAGCGAGGGCGTGGTCGTCACCCAGGTCGATCCCGACGGTGCGGCCGGCGATCGGCTGAAGACCGGCGACGTCATCCTCGACGTCGGCGGCATGACCGTGAGCTCCCCGGCCGACGTCCGCAAGGCGCTCGGCGAGGCCCAGACGGGCGGCAAGAAGACCGTCCTGATGCGCGTCAAGACCGGCCAGAACACCCGCTTCGTCGCGGTGCCCCTGGCCAAGGGCTGACCGCCGCCTCGGGGCGCTGCCGTCGGTCCTCGAGTCGCCCCGGCCCGGCAGCCCCCGAACACGGGACGGTCTCGGCCGTCCCGTCTGTCTTCGCGAACCGGGTCGGGCCCGCCCGCCCCGCTGCGGTCGACGGTTCCGGCATATCCTCGCCCCGCTGGGCCGTCGGTGGAGGGGACGGCGGTGCGCCGTCGTCCCCTTTCCGCGCTGCCCGGACGTCAAAATCGGGCGAATCCGATCCCCGGTGTGGTTGTCATGGCGTCGGGGGCTCGCTACTTCTCCGGATGGAGGCGGCCATGCCGTCGGTTCCCGTGTCGTCCGTATCCACGTCGTCGATGTCGCGGATGCCGGCCGTCGAGCCGCCGTCCGAGGCGGGGGCCGTCGCGGCCGACGCCAAGGTTCTCGCCATGCGCCTGTTGATCATCGAAGACGATCGCGACGCCGCCGACTATCTGGTCAAGGCGCTGCGCGAGGTCGGCCATGTGGCGGACCATGCCGCCGACGGCGAGGAGGGTCTGGCGCTCGCCGGCCACGAGGCCTACGACGTCCTGATCGTCGACCGGATGCTGCCCAAGCGCGACGGCCTCTCGGTCATCGGCGCGCTGCGCGCCAAGGGCATCACGGTGCCGGCCCTGATCCTGTCGGCGCTCGGTGCCGTCGACGATCGCGTCAAGGGGCTGCGCGCCGGCGGCGACGACTACCTCGCGAAGCCCTACTCGTTCGCCGAGCTGCTCGCCCGCATCGAGGTGCTGGCGCGGCGCCACGGCGGCCGCGAGGAGACCGTCTACCGGGTCGGCGATCTCGAGCTCGATCGCCTGTCGCATCGGGTCACCCGCGGCAAGGAGGAGATCGCCCTGCAGCCGCGCGAGTTCCGCCTGCTCGAATACCTGATGAAGCACGCCGGCCAGGTGGTCACCCGCACCATGCTGCTGGAGAACGTGTGGGACTATCACTTCGATCCCCAGACCAACGTGATCGACGTGCACGTCTCGCGCCTGCGCGGCAAGATCGACAAGGGGTTCGCGCAGCCGCTCCTCCACACGGTCCGCGGGGCCGGATACATGATCCGTGACGCGGCATCCGGCTAAGCGGCCCGTCGGTCATTCCGGGGCGCACCGAAGGTGCGAACCCGGAATCCAGCGGCACGCTCCGAGGATGTGGCTGGATTCCGGGTCCGGCGCGATGCGCCGGCCCGGACTGACATCGAACGATGGCTGCGGCCGGACATGACAAGCCTCGCTAAGCTCCTCAAGACCACGGTCTTCCGCCTCACCCTTCTGTATCTTCTGGTGATGGCGCTGTTCGCCGCGTTCCTGCTCGGCTATTTCGCCCTCAACACCCGGCGGCTGATGAACGAGCAGATCGTCCGCACGGTCGAGACCGAGACGGACGAACTCACCCGCCAATACGAGACCGCCGGCCTGCGCCGGCTCGTCTTCATCGTCGAGAGTCGTGGCAACCAGCCCGGCTCCAGCCTCTATCTCGTGACGACGCCGAACGGCGGCGGCATCGCCGGCAACGTCGCCTCGCTGGAGGCGGGCGTGATCGAGCGGTCCGGCTGGGTCGAGACGAGCTACCGGCGGCTGGAGGAGCCCGACGGCGGCGAGCACACGGCGCTCGTCAAGGTGACCGAGCTGCCCGGCGGCTTCCGCCTCCTGGTCGGTCGCGACCTCGCCGAGCGCGAGCACCTGTTCCGTATCGTCGCGACGGCGGGGCGCTGGTCGGTGGCGATCGTCGTGGTTCTCGGTCTCGTCGGCGGCGTCTTCGTCAGCCGCCGGGTGTTGCGCCGGATCGACGCGATGACCGACACGGCGCGCGTCATCATGGCGGGCGACCTCGCCGGGCGGCTCCCGGTCGCCGGCTCGGGCGACGAGCTCGACCGTCTGGCGACCAGCCTCAACACCATGCTGGAGCGCATCGAGACGCTGCTGCGCGGGCTGAAGGAGGTCACCGACAACGTCGCCCACGACCTCAAGACGCCGCTCACCCGGCTGCGCAACCGCAGCGAGGCGGCGCTGCGCCATGCCGCGAGCGAAGCCGACTACCGGCAGACGTTGGAGGCGGTGATCGAGGAGTCCGACGGGCTGATCCGCACCTTCGAGAGCCTCCTGATGATCGCCCGGGCCGAGTCCGGGGAGCCGCGCGCCGACATGGTGGTGTTCGACGCGGCCGCGATCGCCCGGGACGTCGGCGAGCTGTACGAGCCGCTCGCCGAGGAGAAGGGGCTGGCCCTGCGGGTCGAGGCGGCCGAGGCGGCGCCGGTATGCGCCAATCGTGAGCTGATCGGCCAGGCGCTGGCCAACCTGATCGACAACGCCATCAAGTACGCCGCCGAGGCGGACGCCGCGGACCGGGCCGCGGCGGCACCGCCGGCCGGGCTCCCGGTCGCGACGGGTGCCGGCGAACCGGAGCATGGGGCGACGCTGCTGGTCGAGGCTCCGACCGCGGTGCCGCCGATGTTTCCGCCACCCCCCGCCGACGTCGTGGTCGTCGCCGCCGCGGTCGGCGAACGCGTCGAGATCTCGGTCGCCGATCGCGGGCCCGGAATTGCGGCGGAGGACCGCTCCCGGGTGCTCGAACGCTTCGTTCGGCTCGAGAAGAGCCGCTCCAAGCCTGGCTCCGGGCTCGGATTGAGCCTTGCATCCGCGATCGCGCGGCTTCATGGAGGGGAACTGCGGCTGGAAGACAATGCGCCGGGTCTTCGGGTCGTCCTGTCCCTCCCTCGTGCGCAGCCCGCCTGAAGGATCTTCCGTGGCGAACCAGCCGGCAGCGATGGCCGTGGACGTGCAACCGGCGACGCTCGCGGAGCGCCTCGTGCGCGTCCCCCTCCTGGTCGATGCCGAGGCCGCCCGGACCGCCGTCGACGACTGGATCGCCGAGACGGGCGAGGCCGGCGCCGCCTTCGCGGCGGTCGCCGCGGCGCATCCGCTGGTCCGGGCACTGACCGAGGCGCTGGCCGACGGCTCGCCGTTCCTGTGGGAGCTGGTCCGGCGCGACCCGGCCGGCTTCGTCCGGCTGCTCGGGTCCGATCCGGACGCGCATCTGCGCGAGCGCATGTCGGAGACGTTCCGCGCCGTGGCGCAGGGCCGCGACGACGCCGAGGTGATGCGGCTCCTGCGGCGCCTCAAGGCCGAGGCGGCGCTCTTGATCGCGCTCGCCGACATCGGCGGGGTGTGGAAGCTGGAGCGGGTGACGCGGGCGCTGAGCGACCTCGCCGACACGGCCGTGAGGGCGGCGGTGCGCCACCTGCTGCTCTCCGCCATGCGGGCCGGCAAGCTGGTGCCGCGCGATCCCGACCACATCGAGGAGCATTGCGGTTACGTCGTCTTCGCCATGGGCAAGGGCGGCGCGCACGAGCTCAACTATTCGAGCGACATCGACCTGATCGTCTTCTACGACCCGGCGGCGCCGCTCGCCCCGGACATCGAGCCGGGTCCGCAATTCGTGCGGATGACCCGCACCCTCATCAAGCTGCTGCAGGAGCGCAACGGCGACGGCTACGTGTTCCGCGTCGACCTGCGCCTGCGGCCGGATCCGGCGTCGACCCAGGTCGCCGTCTCGGTGCCGGCGGCGCTCGACTACTACGAGAGCGTCGGCCAGAACTGGGAGCGCGCCGCCTTCATCAAAGCGCGGCCGGTCGCCGGTGACCTCGCCCTCGGCGGCCTCGTGCTGAAGGAGCTCACGCCGTTCGTCTGGCGCAAGTATCTCGACTTCGCGACGCTCGCCGACGTGCACGCGATGAAGCGCCAGATCCACGCCTACAAGGGGCACGGCGACATCGCGGTCGAGGGTCACAACGTCAAGCTCGGCCGCGGCGGCATCCGCGAGATCGAGTTCTTCGTGCAGACCCAGCAGCTCATCGCCGGCGGCCGCAATCCCGGCCTGCGCGGCCGCGAGACGCTGGAGATGCTGACCGCGCTCGCCGAGGGCGGCTGGATCGCGCCGGAGGCGGCGACCGAGCTCGCCTGTGCCTACCGGTTCCTGCGCGAGGTCGAGCACCGGCTGCAGATGGTCGCCGACGAGCAGACCCACAACCTGCCCTCCGACCGGCCGGCGCTGGAGCGCTTCGCCCGCTTCCTCGGTTACGAGAGCCGCGACGCCTTCGCGCACGCGCTGCTCGCCGAGCTGAACGTCGTGCAGCGCCATTACGGCGCGCTGTTCGAGCATGCCGCGCTGCGCGCCGCCGAGCAGCGCGGCCTCGCCTTCCCGCCCGACCGCGACGACAAGGAGACGCTCGACAAGCTCGGCGCCATGGGGTTCCGCACCCCGCTCGAGGTGTCGACGACGGTGCGGCGCTGGCTCTCCGGCGCGCCGCGGGGTCTGCGGGGCGAGGCGGCGCGCAGCCACTTCGCCCAGCTCGTGCCGATGCTGCTCGATCAGCTCGCGGCGGCCGAGAATCCCGACGGCGCCGTGCTCGCCTTCGATCATTTTCTCAACGGGCTGCACGGCGGCGCGCGGCTGTTCGCGCTGCTCAACCAGAATCCCGATCTGGTCGCGCTGGTCGGGTTGCTGCTCGGCACCGCGCCGCGCCTCGCCGACATTCTCGCGGCGCATCCGCAGGTGATGGACCCGCTGATCGACCCGGCCTTCTTCGGTGCGCTGCCCGACGCGGCGCGGCTCGACGAGGAGCTTCAGCGCTCGCTCGCCCAGGCGCGCTCCGACGAGGACTTCCTCGACCGCGTGCGGCTGTTCGGCCAGGAGCACATGTTCCTGATCGGCGCCCGCATCCTCTCGGGCACCGTGTCGGCCGTGCAGGCCGGTGACGCCTTCGCCGGTCTCGCCGACGTCGTCATCGAGACGCTGCACCGGTCCGTCGAGACGAGCTTCTCGCGGACCTACGGCCGCATCCCGAAGGGCGAGAGCGCCGTGCTCGCGATGGGCAAGCTCGGCGGCCGCGAGATGACGGCGTCGTCCGATCTCGACCTGATCGTGATCTACGACTTCGACGAGCAGCATCCCGAATCCGACGGCGATCGCTCGCTGTACGGCAGTCAGTACTTCGCCCGCTTCACCCAGCGGCTGATCAATGCGCTCACCACCCAGACCAATCACGGCCGGCTCTACGAGGTCGACATGCGGCTGCGGCCGTCCGGCCGCTCCGGGCCGGTCGCCACCTCGCTCGTCGCCTTCCGCGACTATCAGCGCAGCGAGGCGTGGACCTGGGAGCACATGGCGCTGACCCGCGCCCGCGTCGTGTCGGCGTCACCGGCCTTCGCGCGCGCCGTCGAGCAGGCGATCCGCGCCGTGCTGTGCGTGCCGCGCGACCCGAAGACCATCGCGGGCGACGTCGTCGAGATGCGCCGCGCCATCGCGGCCGAGAAGGGCGACGGCGAGCGCTGGAACCTCAAATACGTGGCCGGCGGGCTCGTCGACATCGAGTTCGTCGCCCAGTATCTCCAGCTCGTCCACGCCGCGAAGTCGCCGACGATCCTCGACACCTCGACCATCCGGGTGCTGGAGAAGGCCGCTCGGCTCGGCTTCCTCTCGGTCGAGGACGCCGAGGTTCTGCGCCCCGCGGCGCGCCTCTATCACGATCTCACCCATGTGTTGCGGCTGTGCCTCCCCGGCGCCTTCGAGCCCGAGAAGGCCGGCGCCGGCCTGCTCGCGCTGCTCACCCGCGCCGCCGACGTGCCCGACTTCGCCACCCTGGAGGCGCATCTCGCCGAGACCCGGGAGCGCGTGCGCGCGAGCTTCGTGCGGGTGCTCGGCGAGGCGCCGTGAAGACGGCGAGCCGCACGGACCACGATCCGGCGAACGCGACGAGCGAAATGTGGCGATGGCTGTCGAAGCCGCGCCGCGGTCTCGTCGAGCCGTTCACCCGGCGCTGCGCACCGGCGTGGGGGGGTCGCGGTCCTTGCTGTAGAGCGCGGCGTCGAAGCGGCGGGCTGCCGCCTGCAGGGCGTCGATGCCGGCGCTCGGCTTGCGCGTCCCCCCGATCGGCAGCCGCACCACCACGATCGTGCCCTTGTTGGGCGTCGAGCGCAGCCGCATGGAGCCGTGGTGCAGCTCGACCAGCGACTTGGAGATGGCGAGGCCGAGGCCCGATCCCTGGTGGCTCTTGGTGAACTGGTCCTCGACCTGCTCGAACGGCCGGCCGAGCCGGGCCAGCGCCTGGCGCGTGATGCCGATGCCGGTGTCGGCGATGGCGATGACGACGTCGTCGCCGCTGCGCCGTCCATGCACCCGCACCTCGCCGCCGTCCGGCGTGAACTTCACGGCGTTGGAAAGGAGGTTGAGCACCACCTGCTTGACGGCGCGGCGGTCGGCGACGAGGCCGATGCCCGGCGCGATGCACGCGGTGACGGTGAGCGCCTTGTCGTGGGCCCGCTTCGACACCACCCGGATCGCCTCGCCCAGGATGCGGTCGGCGTCGACCGGCTCGAAGTCGAGGCGGAGCCGCCCCGCCTCGATGCGCGACATGTCGAGGATGTCGTTGATGACGTCGAGCAGGTACTGGCCGCTCTCGCGGATGTCGCGGCAATACTCGTCGTAGCGGTCGACGCCGAGCGGGCCGAACAGCCGCGCCTCCATGATCTCCGAGAAGCCGATGATGGCGTTGAGCGGCGTTCGCAGCTCGTGGCTCATGTTGGCGAGGAACTTCGACTTGGCCTGATTGGCGTCCTCGGCCCGGGTCTTCTCGGCGGCGTATTTCTCGGCGAGCTCGGAGAGCTGGCGCGCCTGGGTCTGCAGCGCCTGCTGGGAGTTGCGCAGATCGTTGATGGTCGCCATCAGGCGCCGCTCGCTCTCGATCAGCTTCTCCTCGTGGCGCTTGATCTTGGTGATGTCGGTGCCGACCGAGACGTAGCCGCCGTCCTTGGTGCGGCGCTCGCTGATCTGCAGCCAGCGGCCGTCGTCGAGCTGCGCCTCGAAGGTGCGGCCGTCGGCCGTGGCGCCGTTCTCGGCCACGATGGTGCGAACCACGTGCTGGCTGCCGGCGGCGAGCACGGCCTCGTAGGAGGTGCCGGCGACCACGGCCGAGTCCGACAGGTTGTACAGCTCCTGGAAGTTGGAGTTGCACATCACGAGCCGGTTCTCGGCGTCCCACAGCACGAAGGCTTCCGGAACTGTCTCGATGGCGTCGCGCAGGCGGATGTCCGCGGCGACCGTCTTCTCGACCAGGCTCTTCTGCTCGGTGATGTCGACCGCGATGCCGATCAGATGCACGCCGCCGTCGTCCTGGCGAATGATCTCGCAGCGCACCCGGAGCCACACCCAGTCGCCGCTGGCGTGACGCATCCGGAAGGCACGGTCGATCGCCCGGGTCTGACCCTCGGCGATCTGGGCGGCGAGCCCGGCGAGGTCGACGTCCTGCGGATTGACCAGTGCCTCCAGATCCTCGAACTCCAGCAGCTCGTCGCGGCACGCGATGCCGAGAATCGCGAACATCGAATGCGACCAGAAGATCCGCCCCGAGGCGAGATCCCAGTCCCACAGGCCGCAGCGGCCGCGGTTGAGCGCCGTGTCGATGCGATGGCGCACCGTGTCGTGGATCAGGTCGGCCTCGCGGGCTCGCATCGCCTGCCAGTGGAAGGCGAAGCCGAGAATCAGCACGACGAAGCCGGTGGTGGCCGAGAGCGTCACCGTCATGGCCGTGTCGGAGCGCCATCCGGCGGTGGCGTTCGCGGTCGGCATGATCAGCAGCATCCGGCCGAGCGGGGCGGGGAGGTCGCGCACCGTGACGAGCCCGCGGCCGCCCTCGGCGAGGTCGCTCTCGACCACGCTGCCGCGGCGCCCGAGCAGCGCCGTCCCGGCGACCGGCACGGCGAGCTCGGCGATGCGGCGGCCGCGGCCGCGCTCCGGTGGCGTCGAGGCGATCACCGCACCGGCCGCATTGGCGACGAAGAGGTCGCGGTCGCGCAGGATCGGGTCGGCGCCGATGGCCGCCGTCACCTCCTCCTGCAGACGGCTCGGCGCCGCCGCCAGGGCGATCGTCTCGAGCCGGTTTCCCATCACGGCGGCGACGAGCTCGAGCTCGTCGGCCGCCTCGGCGACGGCGCGCCGATGATTGTCGCGGATCTGCACCGCGGCGCCCGTGGCGATCGTGATCAGGAAGACGACGATGAGAACCGGAACCGCCCGGCGAAGCACGGGCTCGGCGATCAGCAGTCGGCGATACGCGGGCTTGGCGACGCTCTGCGCCAGAGCCTTGATGGAATCGGTACTCGCCGACGCGCTCGCACCGTGAGCGGGCGCCATCGCCAGCCTCCGTTCGGAACAGTCCTGAGAAAGTGTCGGAAGGATGTGCCGCATCTCCCCGAACGGCGGCATTTGAATCGAATATTAACGATTTGTCGAGAGTCCCCGAATCGATTTCGGAGCCGCTTTTCGGGCTCTTCGAAAACCTGAGTCATTTGAATCGCGTAGGCGTGGGGCGGGCGCGTCCCGACGCCCGCGGCGGCGGCCCGTCAGCGCTCGCCGAGCGACCGCTCGACGATGTCGGCGAGATCTCGTGACAACGAGGGATTCGCGGCGACCCGCTCGAGCGTCGCGCGGGCCTTGTCGCGGCGTCCGGATTCGAGCGCGCGCCAGCTCCGGAACGCCGTCATCAGCCGCGCCGCGACCTGCGGGTTCTTCCCGTCGAGGGTCAGCACCATGCCGGCGACGAAGTCGTAGCCCTTGCCGTCGGCGCGATTGAACTGGGTGTGGTTCGCCTGCGCGAAGGAGCCCAGCAGGGCGCGCACCCGGTTCGGATTGCCGAGCGAGAAGGCCGGATGGTCGGTCAGCCGCTCGACGCGCGCGAGCGTGCTCGGGTCCGGAATCATCGCCTGCAGGGCGAACCACTTGTCGATCACGAGCGGGTCGTCGCGGAATCGCTCGGCGAAATCGGCGAGCGCGGTCTCGCGCTCGGCCGTGTCGTGCAGGCTGAGCGTGCCGAGCGCCGCCATCCGGTCGGTCATGTTGTCGGCCTCGGCATACTGGGCGGCGGCGAGCGCCACGGCGCCGGCATGGCCGGGCGCCGCCAGGAGATCGAGGCAGACATTGCGCAGCGCGCGGCGTCCGGCGCTCGCGGCGTCGGGCGAGTAGGGGCCGTCGTCGCGCAGCCGGTCGTAGAGAACCCGCAGCGTCGGGGCGAGGTCGTTGCCGATCGCCCGGCGCAGCGCGTGGCGGGCGTCGAAGATCGCCTCGGGGTCGACGTCGCGACCGATGTCGCGGGCGATGTCGCCTTCCGAGGGGATCGACAGCACCTGCGCCACGAAGGCCGGCTCCAGCCGCTCGTCTTCCAGCACCGAGGCGAGCGCGTGGACGAGGCCGCCGTCGTGGCGCACCCCGCCGCCGGTCCGGATCGCCGCGACATTGCCGATCAGGATCTCGGAGGCGAGCGTCTGCACGGCCTGCCAGCGATTGAACGGGTCGGAGTCGTGGGTGGCGAGGAAGCGCAGATCGTCGCTGCCGAGGTCGGCCTTGATCTTCACCGGCGCCGAGAAGCCGCGATTGAGCGACGGCACCACCGGCACCGTGATCCCGTCGAACACGAAGCGCTCGGCCGGCTTGGTCAGCACCAGCACGCCGCGCTCCAGCGGACCGTGCCCGCGCAGCGTCAGCGGGACGTCGCGGCCGTCCGGCCCGACGAAGCCGAGCACCAACGGGATCTGCATCGGCGACTTGGCCGGCTGGCC
Organism: Rhodoplanes azumiensis; assembly: GCF_042682915.1. Lineage (NCBI taxonomy): Bacteria > Pseudomonadati > Pseudomonadota > Alphaproteobacteria > Hyphomicrobiales > Nitrobacteraceae > Rhodoplanes > Rhodoplanes azumiensis. Next base: position 42,069 of record NZ_JBHUIW010000017.1, read on the forward strand.
CGGAGTCGGGGGGACCACCTGGGCGATGTCGAGCACCAGCGTGCCGCCTTGCGAATCGTGCCGGCGCGTCACCGCGATCTCGGGCGTCCCGGCCTGGCCGTACCAGAGCATGAACTGCGACAGGTCGGTTCCGCCCGCCTCGGCGAAGCAGGCGACGAACTCCTCGATGGTGGCGGCGCGACCGTCGTGGCGGGCGAAGTAGAGATCCATGCCGGCCCGGAACGTCTCCGGTCCGAGCAGGATCTTGAGCATGCGGACCACCTCGGCGCCCTTCTCGTAGACGGTCGCCGTGTAGAAATTGTTGATCTCGCGATAGGTCTCCGGCCGCACCGGATGGGCGAGCGGCCCCGCGTCCTCGACGAACTGATGGCCGCGCAGCACCCGCACGTCGGCGATGCGCTTCACCGGCCGCGAGCGCATGTCGGCGGAGAACTCCTGGTCGCGGAAGACCGTGAGGCCCTCCTTCAGGCAGAGCTGGAACCAGTCGCGGCAGGTGATGCGGTTGCCGGTCCAGTTGTGGAAGTACTCGTGCGCGATCACCGCCTCGATATGGGCGAAGTCGGCGTCGGTCGCGGTCTCGGGCGAGGCGAGCACGTACTTGTCGTTGAAGATGTTGAGGCCCTTGTTTTCCATGGCCCCCATGTTGAAGTCGGCCACCGCGACGATGTTGAAGACGTCGAGATCGTACTCGCGGCCGAACGCCTGCTCGTCCCAGCGCATCGAGCGCTCGAGCGCGGCGAGCGCGTAGCCGGCGCGATCCGCCTTGCCGGGCTCGACATAGACGGCGAGCTCGACCGAGCGGCCCGACATCGTCGTGAAGGTCGTGCGGCGGACATCGAGCCGACCGCCGACCAGCGCGAACAGATAGCAGGGCTTCGGGAAGGGGTCGTGCCAGACCGCGAAGTGCCGGCCGGTGCCGGGCACGTCGCCGCGCGCGACCAGGTTGCCGTTGCCGAGCAGCACCGGCGCCTCGTCGCGCTCCGCCTCGATGCGGGTCGTGTAGACGGCCATCACGTCGGGCCGGTCGGGAAAGTAGGTGATGCGACGGAAGCCCTCGGCCTCGCACTGGGTGCAGTAGTTGCCGCTCGACCGATAGAGGCCCATCAGCTTGGTGTTGGCCGACGGGTCGATCTCGGTCTCGACCTCGAGGACGAAGGGGCCGGCCGGCGGCTGCGGTATGGTGAGACCGTCCGGCCCGGCCGCGTACTCGGTCGCGGGCAGCGCGGCGCCGTCGATGGTGACCGACAGGGGCGTCAACTCGTCGCCGTCGAGGACCAGTGGGGCCGGGCCGCGCGCCGACGGATTGGGGCGGAGCGCGAGGCGGGCCTTGATGCGGGTGCGACTCGGGTGCAGCGCGACATCCAGATGGACCGTGTCGACCAGCCAGTCGGGGGCACGATAGTCCGAGAGGCGGATCGGGCGAGCATGTTCGGTGCGCATGAAGATCCTCGATGTCTGCGACCGTCATGTAATCCGGACGAGCCCGGAATTCCAACCGCTCGCGCCGTCGACGCAGCCATTTCGCCGCAGCGGCGGGGGCGTCGATCCGATTTGCGCGATGCGACCTTTGTGGTTTAGTGGCGTTCTCGGCGACGTGTCCGGCCACGGACCTCGCGGAGCGACAACGCGAGACACATCGCGGCGCAACGATGCGATCGGCCCCGCCCTGCATTCACCGATCGCCTTCAGGAGGATTCGCGACGGCGCCGAACCGGCGCCCGCCGGACGAACAACAGCGGACCATCGCTCCTGCGAGCGCTACAGGATCCGCGACGTCGCCATAACGCCCAGGGAGAAAACGTCATGACACTGCTCGACCTCAAGCCGCGCGCGCCGACCGCCCTCAGGTCGAACGCCGTCACCACCACCATCGCGGCCGGCGCCGCTTTGCTGGCGCTGACGCTGCCCGGCGCCGCGCAGACCTCCGGCGGCGACCCCGCCGGCGCCTATCCGACCCAGCTCGTCAAGATCATCGTACCGTTCGGTGCGGGCAGCATCACCGACAACCTCGCCCGCATCCTGGCCGACAAGCTCGGCGAGATGTGGAAGCAGCAGGTGATCGTCGAGAATCGCCCCGGCCTCACCGGAACCACGGCGGCGGCCAAGTCGCAGCCGGACGGCTACACGCTGATGCTCACCTCGAACGGCCACACGGTCGCCGGCACGGTGAACAAGAACATCCAGTTCGATCCGGTGAAGGACTTCGTCGGCGTCGGCAAGGTCGCCTCCGTGCCGCTGGTCGCCATCGTGCCGCCGGAGCTCGGGGTGAAGTCGCTGCCCGAGTTCCTCGCCATGGCGAAGGAGAAGCCGGGCAAGCTGAACTTCTCGTCCGCCGGTGTCGCCTCGACCTCGTTCCTCGGCTCCGAGCTGATGCGCCAGAGCGCCGGCGTCAACATCGTGCACGTGCCCTACAAGGGCGTGCCTGACGCCGTCACGGCGGTGGTGCGCAACGACGCGCAGCTCTACTTCGCGCCGATCCCCAACGCCCAGGAGCTCGCGACCGCCGGCAAGGTCCGGATGATCGCGATCAACTCCAACACCCGCAACGCCAAGCTGCCCGACATCGCCACCGTCAAGGAGGCGGTGCCGAGCTACGACTACGATTCGTGGTTCGCGGTGCTGGCGCCGGCCGGCACGCCGAAGGCGATCGTCGCCAAGGTGAACGCCGACATGACCAAGGTGCTGCGCATGCCCGACGTGGTCGAGAAGCTCGACACGCTCGGCGCGGTGGCGTCGCCCGGCTCGCCGGAGGCGCTCGACAAGCAGCTCGCGCACGAGACGGACTTCTACGCCAAGGTGCTGCGCGAGGCCGGCCTCGGCGGCACCAACTGAGGCAGAGCCGTCGTTCTCCGACTCGTCATGCCCGGCCTTGTGCCGGGCATCCGCGCCAGCGGCATCATCGATCGGAGAGGCGTGGACGGCCGAGACGAGCCCGGCCATGACGGAGCGGGTGTCTCTTTGCTTGCGTCGGCTCCTCGTCGGTGGCACTTCCGGATGTGAAGACAGCCTCCGGAGGCGGCCATGCCGGGAGATGTCACGGGCGAGCCCGGGCGCGCCGAGATCGGGCGCGCAACGATCGGGCGCGCAACGATCGGGCGCGCCGAGACCATGCGGGCCATGGTGCTGGAGCGGCCGGGCACGCCGCTGGTGCTGCGCGAGCGGCCGGTGCCGCGCCCCGGGCCCGGCGACGTCTTGCTGCGGGTCGCGACCTGCGGGGTTTGCCGCACCGATCTCCACGTCGTCGACGGCGAGCTGACCCATCCCACACTCCCGATCATCCCCGGGCACGAGATCGTCGGTCGGGTGCTGGCGGTCGGCGCCGGCGTCGAGGGCTTCCACACGAATCAGCGGGTCGGCGTGCCGTGGCTCGGCGCCACCTGCGGGGTCTGTTCGTATTGCCGCGACGGACGCGAGAATCTCTGCGATGCGCCGCGCTTCACCGGCTACACGCGCGACGGTGGCTACGCGACCCATGCGCTCGCCGACCATCGCTACTGCTTCGCGCTGCCGGACGGCGCCGGCGGTGGCGCGCTCGACGATGCCCACATGGCGCCGCTCCTGTGCGCCGGGCTGATCGGCTGGCGCAGCTACCGGCTGGCGGGCGAGGGGATGGCCGGCGAGGGGCGAGTGCTCGGCCTCTACGGCTTCGGTGCTGCGGCCCACATCCTCACCCAGGTCGCCGTGCAGCAGGGGCACCGCGTCTTCGCCTTCACGCGCGCCGGCGACGCCGCCTCGCAGGCCTTCGCCCGGCGGGTCGGGGCCGAATGGGCCGGCGCCGCCGACGCGCCGCCGCCCGCGCCGCTCGACGCCGCCATCATCTTCGCGCCGGTCGGAGCGCTGGTGCCGGCGGCCCTGCGGACGGTGCGCAAGGGCGGTCGGGTCGTCTGTGCCGGTATCCACATGTCCGACATCCCGAGCTTCCCCTATGCGATCCTGTGGGAGGAGCGCCAGCTCGTCTCGGTCGCCAACCTGACCCGCGAGGATGCCCGGTCGTTCTTCGCGGCGCTGCCGTCGCTCGACCTGAAGACCGAGGTGACGGTCTATCCGCTGACCCGCGCGGAGGATGCGCTCGCCGACCTCCGGACCGGCCGGCTGCAGGGCGCAGCGGTGCTCGGGTGCGCGGACGTCGACGAAAAGACGTGCTTGGTCAAAGGGTCACGTCTCGCCTAAGGGAAAATACTTCCATCAGGGCGGAACCTCCCTCCGCCCCGGCCGTTCTATGTCGGAGTGTCACCGGGTCGACCATGCGGGGGTCCGCTCCTCGCATCGCCCATGAACTCATCATCAATCGGGGCGGGGAGCGGACGAGGGACAGCATGGCTGTTGCGCGCAGGATTCGTCGACGCGGCTGGATGACGGCCGCCAACAAGGCCAACCAGACGGTGGAGCCGAAGCGGCCGGTGGTGCGCCATCTCGCGGTGCGCTCGCGCGCCGGCGGGTCGCTCGCCGAGGCCAAGGCCTATGTGTTCGTGGTGGAAGGGGCCGTGATCGACACGGTGCTGCCCTCGACGAACTGCTGGCTGCAGACGCTGACCGAGTTCGGCCACACGTTCCGCACCGCCGACGTCCATCGTTATCACGGCCTGGATCCCGACGCACAGCTCGACGCCCTGCTGCCGTCGCCCGACGAGCCGGAGACCAAGGCGTTCATCCTCGCGAAATATCGCATGCGATGGACCGGCGAGGTGATGCCGACGCTGCGTCCCTTCCCGGGCGTGCGCGAGCTGATCCTGGATCTCGCCTCGCGCGGTGCCGCGGTGGCTTTGGTGACCCACGCCCGCGGTGACGAGCTGACCCGGACCCGGGCATTGCTGGGGTTCGACGAGACCGTGGCGATCGTGTCGGGTGACGACGTCGCGCGCGGCATGCCGCATGCCGACCGCATCGGCGCGGCGCTCGGCCGGCTCGCCGTTCGTCACCCCGGCGATGCCCTCGTCATCGGAGCGAGCCCTTGGGACGCCGAGGCGGCGCACGCCGCGCACACGCGGTCGGTCGGGATGCTCACCGGCCTGTTCGCCCGCGCCGATCTGCTCGAGGCCGGCTGCCAGTCCGTCTTCCTCGATGCCAAGAGCCTCGCCGGCGCGCTCGCCACGCCGGAGATCGCGGCTTGAGATCGAGAGTCGAGATCGCGGGCCGAGGCCGGGCCGTGACACATATCCGTTCCGTCATATGACTTGGACGTGACGTGGACGCCGTGACCTGGACGCCGTGACGTGGGCGCCGCCGCGACCGACCCGTCGCGGCGGCTTTCTCGTCGATCCGACAATCTGCGACGAAGATCGAGGCGGTGCCGGGTCGCGACCGGCTTGCCGGCCGGCGGCCGGGGCGCATAAGCTCTCCCATCAAACAACACGAGCGCCCGGCCGCATGGACCGGAGCGCCGAGGGAGCGCCGATGACCGATCTCTTCACACGCCCGAAATCCGTTCCGTCACCCGCCGCGTCGTCACGCCGGCCGTCACGCCGGCTGTCGCGACGCGCCTGCGTGGTGCTGGCCGCCGTCGCCGCGACGACCCTCGGGCTGGCCGCCACGGCGGTCGCCGCCCTCGATTATCCGACCCGACCGGTGCGCTGGATCGTGTCCTATCCGCCGGGCGGCGCGACCGACATCACGGCGCGCCTGGTCGGTCAGGCCGTGTCGGAGCGGCTCGGCCAGCAGATCATCATCGAGAACCGCGCCGGCGCCGGCAACAACATCGGCACCGAGATCGCCGTGAACGCGGCGCCGGACGGCTACACGCTGTTCTTCGTCAACCCGGCCAACACCATCAACGCCACGCTCTACAAGAAGCTGTCGTTCGACTTCGTGCGTGACATCCAGGGCGTCGCCGGCATCATCCGCGTGCCCAACGTGATGGTCGTGAACCCGTCGGTGCCGGCCAAGACCGTGCAGGAGTTCATCGACTGGGTGAAGGCCAATCCCGGCAAGGTCAACCTCGCCTCCTCGGGCAACGGCACCTCGATCCATCTGTCGGGCGAATTGTTCATGGCGATGACCGGCGCCAAGATGACCCATGTGCCGTATCGCGGCTCGGCCCCGGCCGTCACGGATCTGCTCGCCGGCCAGGTGCACGTGATGTTCGACAATCTTCCGTCGGCGATCGAGCACATCCGGGCCGGCCGGCTGCGGGCGCTCGCCGTCACCACGGCGGAGCGCTCGGCCATGCTGCCCGACGTGCCGACCGTCGCCGAGACCGTGAAGGGCTACGAGGCGAGCGGCATCTTCGGCATGGGCATCCAGAAGGCGGCCCCGAAGGAGATCGTCGACAAGCTCAACGCCGCGGTGAACGAGTCGCTCGACGATCCCAAGCTGAAGACGCGGCTCGTCGAGCTCGGCGGCATCGTGATGAAGACGACACCGGCCGAGTTCCAGAAGACCATCGAGGACGAGACGGCGAAGTGGGGCAAGGCCGTGCAGTTCTCCGGCGCCTCGGTGGACTGACGGCGGCGATCGCTGGTGCGGCTCGTCATGCCCGGCCTCGTGCCGGGCATCCACGTCTTCGGACGTCTGACCGCAAAAGCCGTGGATGGCCGGGACAAGCCCGGCCATGACGGAGCGGGATGCGCGGGCTGTCGCCGGTCGACGCAGGCCGACAAGCCGCGGCGCTTCGCTCACCTCCGATTCACGGTCCGACGAAGGTTCGGTTGTCCGTGACGGTCGACACCCCTTACGATTGTCGCAACCAGAAGCCGAGCGAATCGGCCGGACCTGACAGGTGGCGGCGACGTGCCGCGATGGAGGAATGGAAATGCGAGTTTTCGGACAATTCGGCTCGCGCCTGGCGGCGGTCGCGGCGACGGCCGCGACGATAGGGCTGACGGCGAGCCTCGCGTCGGGCGGCACGGCGTTCGCCGACGACGCGGCGGATTATCCCAATCGGCCGGTGCGCATCGTGGTGGCGTATCCGCCCGCCGGCACCACCGACATCCTGGCCCGCATCGTCGGCCAGCATTTGTCGGAGACGCTCGGCCAGCAGTTCATCGTCGAGAACAAGCCCGGCGCCGGCAACAATATCGGCACCGAGATGGTGGTGAACTCGGCGCCCGACGGCTACACGCTGCTGCTCGTCAACCCGGCCAACGGCATCAATGCGAGCCTCTACAAGAAGCTCTCGTTCAATTTCCTGCGCGACATCGCGCCGGTCGCCGGCATCGTTCGGGTGCCGAACGTGATGGAGGTCAACCCGAATTTCCCGGCCAAGACGGTCGCGGAGTTCATCGCCTACGCCAAGGCCAATCCCGGCAAGGTGAACATGGCCTCGTCGGGCAACGGCACCTCGGTGCATCTGTCGGGCGAGATGCTGATGGCGATGACCGGCATCAAGATGACCCACGTGCCGTATCGCGGCGCCGGCCCGGCGCTCACCGATCTGATCGGAGGCACCGTGGACGTGATCTTCGACAACCTGCCCTCGTCGATCGCCCACATCCAGTCCGGCAAGCTGCGCGCACTGGCCGTCACCACCGACACGCCCTCCGATCAGCTTCCCGGCGTGCCGACCGTCGCGGCGACCGTGCCGGGCTACGAGGCGAGCGCCTGGTTCGGCTTCGGCGCCCCGAAGAGCACGCCGCCGGCCGTGATCGCCAAGCTCAACGCCGCCGTGAACAAGGCGCTCGCCGATCCCAAGGTGAAGGCCCGCCTCGCCGAGCTCGGCGGCACCCCGCTCGTCGGCCCGCCCGAGGCGTTCGGAAAAGTGATGAAGGACGAGACCGAGAAGTGGGAGAAGGTGGTCAAGTTCTCCGGCGCCAGCGTGGACTGACCACCCGTGCCGTGATTCCGGGACGGTGCGAAGCACCGGACCCGGAATCCAGCCTGGGACTCGGAGCGTGTTACTGGATTCCGGGTTCGTGTGCTTCGGCGCGCGCCCTGGACGGACCACCCGGGAATCCCGGATTGCGCTCCGCGCCGTCCGGGCTACGCTGACGGACCCCCTTCCGAACCCGCCGGCACTCCCGTGACCTCTCGCAAGAAGACTCCCGAGACGCTGCGCAGCCATCGCTGGTTCGGCGTCTCCGATCTACGCTCCTTCGGCCATCGCTCGCGGCTGCGCCAGCTCGGCTACGACTCGGCCGACTGGGCGGGCCGGCCGGTGATCGGCATCGTCAACACCTGGAGCGACATCAATCCCTGCCACGGCCATCTGCGCGCGCGCGCCGTGGACGTGAAGCGCGGCGTGCTGCAGGCCGGCGGCCTGCCGATCGAGCTGCCGGCCATGTCGCTCGCCGAGCCGATCGTGAAGCCCTCGGCGATGCTCTATCGCAACTTCCTCGCGATGGAGACCGAGGAGCTGTTGCGCAGCCATCCGATCGACGGCGTCGTGCTGATGGGCGGCTGCGACAAGACCACGCCGGGCCTCCTGATGGGCGCCATCAGCATGGGCCTGCCGGCCATCTACGTGCCGGCCGGGCCGATGCTGCGCGGCCACTGGCGCGGCGAGACGCTCGGCTCCGGGTCGGATGCCTGGAAGTACTGGGACGAGAAGCGCGCCGGCCGTATCGGCGAGGCCGAGTGGACCGAAATCGAGGGCGGCATCGCGCGCTCCTACGGCACCTGCATGGTGATGGGCACGGCCGCCACCATGATGGCGATCGCCGAGGCGCTCGGCTTCACGCTGCCCGGCGCCTCGTCGATTCCGGCCGTCGACGCCTCGCATTCGCGCATGGCCGCGGCCTCGGGCCGCCGCATCGTGGACATGGTGTGGGACGATCTGACCCCCGCCCGAATTCTGTCTCCGGCCGCGTTCGACAACGCCATAAAGGTCCACATGGCGATGGGCGGCTCGACCAACGCCATCATCCATCTGGTCGCGATGGCGCGCCGCGCCGGGCTCGCCATCGACATGGCGCGCTTCGACGCCATCTCCCGCGCGATTCCCGTGCTCGCCAACGTGCGTCCGTCCGGCCGATGGCTGATGGAGGATTTCTATTACGCCGGCGGTCTGCGGGCGCTCATGGGAGAGTTGCGCGAAGAGCTCGATCTCTCCTGCGTCGGCGTGTCCGGATCGGCGCTCGGCGCGGCGCTGGACGGCGCCCGCGTGCATCACCCCGACATCATCCGCACGCTCGCCGACCCGGTGTCGCGGGCCGGTGCCACCGCGGTGCTGACCGGAAACCTCGCGCCGCGCGGCTGCGTGATGAAGCCGCCGGCCGCCGACCCGCGCCTGTTGAAGCACTGCGGCCCGGTGCTCGCCTTCGAAGATTACGACGAGATGGCGGCGGCGGTCGATCGCGACGACCTCGACGTGACGCCCGACCACGTGCTGGTGCTGAAGAACGCCGGCCCCAAGGGCGGCCCCGGCATGCCCGAATGGGGCATGCTGCCGATCCCGAAGAAGCTCGTGCGCGCCGGTGTGCGCGACATGGTGCGGGTGTCGGACGGGCGGATGAGCGGGACGAGCTACGGCGCCTGCATTCTCCACGTCTGCCCGGAGAGCTTCGTGGGCGGCCCGCTGGCGCTGGTGCGGACCGGCGATCGGCTGGAGGTCGACGCCGACGGGCGGCGCATTCACCTGCATGTCGGCGAGGAGGAGCTGGCCCGCCGCCGCGCCGCCTGGACGCCGCCGCCGGCGCGCTTCGAGCGGGGGTGGGGCGCCATGTACTCGGCCCATGTCGGCCAGGCCGACGAAGGCTGCGACTTCGACTTTCTCACCGGCACGGCCCCGACGGCGGAGCCGGAGATTCATTGAGAGTGCGCAGTCATGCCGGGGCGCTGCACAGCAGCGAACCCGGCATCCGGCGACGAGCTCCGAGTGCTCGGCTGGGTTCCGGGTTCGGCGCTGTGCGCCGCCACGGAACGCCAGAGCACACGATGCCAGCTCTCAGAACCAGGTTCTCGTCATGCCCGCGCTCGTCGCGGGCATCCGCGAACTTCGAGCCTCGCACCAGCAAGATCGTGGATGGCCGGGACGAGCCCGGCCATGACGAAGGACGAAAGCCGTTGTCGACGAGGGTCGTTCTCACACCGGCTCGAAGTTGACCGACTTCAGAAGCTCGCTGTTGCGCTTCACGTCCTTGACGATGAAGTCGGCGAACTCCTGCGGCGTGCCGCTGACCGGGTCGATGCCGAACTCGGCGAGCTTGCCGGAGGCGGCGAGATCCTTGATGGCGGCGTTGCAGGCGGCGTTGAGGGCCGTGACGGTCGCGGCCGGCATGTCCTTCGGTCCCCACACGCCGTACCAGGTCGCGTATTCGAGGCCCGGCATGCCGCTCTCGGCCGCGGTCGGGATCTCGGGGGCGAGGGCGGCCCGGGTCTTCGCCGTGACGGCGAGCGCCTTGACGTTGCCGCCGCGCGCCATCGGCAGGAGCGCCAGCACCGGGTCGATCATCAGCTGCACGTGCCCGGCGGCGACGTCGGTGAGGCCCGGCGCCGTGCCGCGATAGGGGGCGATCGTCAGGTTGAGGCCGGCGAGCTTGTTGAACAGAACCGTGGCGAGATGGCCCGGCGCACCGAGCGCCGCCGTCGCGAAGGTCCACTTGTCGGGCTGCTTCTTCGCATCCGCGACCACCTCGGTGATGGTCTTGAACGGCAGGCCCGGCGCCATCACGAGCAGCATCGGGGCCTCGCCGACGCGCGCGATCGGCGTGAAGTCCGTCACCGGGTCGTAGGGCGGGCTCTTCATCACCTGCTTGGCCATGGTGTGCGTCATGGCCGAGAACAAAAGCGTGGTGCCGTCCGGCTCGGCCGAGCGCACGGCCGAGCCGCCGATCGAGCCGTTCGCCCCGCCGCGGTTCTCCACCACGATCGTCAGGCCGTATTTCTCCTTCAGCTTCTCGGCGAGCAGGCGGGCGAACACGTCGACGCCGCCACCGGCCGCGAACGGCACGACGAGGCGGATCGGCCGCTTGGGCAGCGCGTCGGTCTGCGCGACGGCCGGCGCGAGGCCGAGCGTCCCGAGGGTCGCGGTGGTGGCGATCAGAAAGTCCCGGCGATGGATCATGGTGCTGTCCTTCTTCATGCTCGTGCGGAAGACGGGCAAGACGCCCGAGTGAACGGCGCCGCCGCCCGGAGGGCAGCGGCGGTGACGAGACGCGTTCGGCGCGCGAGGTGCGCGCCGCATTTCGAAGGCGTGGATGAAGCCCGAGGGCCGAAGACGTCGAAGTCGAAGATCGAAAGTTCGAGATCCCGAAGTCCGGACCGAAGAATCCGGGAACGCCAAGACGGACGTCGAAACGAAGAGAAAATGGCCGGCCCGAAACCGCGGGCCGGCCGAGGTGCCCCAGGTCAGGGAGACAGTTCTTCCAGAACGCGGCCCTTGGTCTCGATGGCCATCAGGGTGGTGACCACCCCGCCGAGCACCGCGACCCCGGCGAACGCCGCGAACACGTAGGAGATTCCGTAGTCCGCCATCAGGAAGCCGACCATCAGCGGTCCGATCGACGAGCCCGCCCGCAGCCAGGCGCTGCCCATGCCGGTGCCGATCGCCCGCAGGCGGGTCGGGTAGAGCTCGGCCGAGTAGAGGTAGAGCGAGAAGGCGATGGTCTGCAGGATCGCGTAGACGCAGGTCGCCAGCACGAGCACCTGGACGGCCGAGGTGCCGCCGAGGAACGACAGCAAGAGGAGCGGGATCGTCGCCAGGAAGAAGGCGGCGATGTACCAGGGCCGGCGGCCGACCTTGTCGATGAGGAGCGCGCAGGCGATGGAGGCCATGACGCCGACCGCCGAGGTGGTCCAGCCGTAGGCGAGCGCGGTCTGCAGCGGCAGCTTGAACACGCTCTTGTAGAGGGTCGGGAGCCACGTGATCATGCCGTTGTTGATCATGTAGGCGCAGACCCACAGCGACCAGATGGTCAGGGTGCGCTTCAGGTAGATGCCCTTGAACAGCTCACGCCAGTCGGACTTCGCCGTCGCCTTCGGGTCGATCGGACGGACCACCGGCTCGGGCAGTGCGACGCCCCGCTTGGTGACGTCGTTCTCGAGCATCTTGACGACCTTCTCGGCCTCGGCGATGCGGCCCTTCGACGCGAGCCAGCGCGGCGATTCCGGCATCAGCCACCGCAGCGGGATGGTCAGCACCGAGGGGACCAGGCCGACGATGAACATCGCCTTCCAGCCGTAGATCGGCACCAGGAAGTAGCCCACCATGCCGGCGAACATCAGGCCGATCGGGAAGATCACCTCGTAGAGCAGGAAGAAGCGGCCGCGCTTCTTGGCGCCGATGAACTCGTTGATGTAGGCGCTCGCCACCGGAACCTCGGCACCCGTGCCGATGCCCTGGAAGAAGCGGAACATCATCATCGACGCGCCGCTCCAGGCGAACAGGCAGCCGATGTCCATGGCGACGAACAGGATGATCGTGAACATCAGGACGTGCAGGCGGCCGACCTTCTCGGCGAGCCAGCCGAAGAACACGGCGCCGATGAGCTGGCCGATATAGCCGGCCGAGATGATGAACCCGACCTCCGACGGCGACAACTTCCATTCGCCGACCAGCGCCGGCATCGCGAAGGCGATGGCGAGCACCGTGTAGGCGTCGAAGAACGTGGCGATGCCGACGATGACGCGGATCAGCATCAGCCGGCGGGAGACGGGGAGACGCTCGATCCGGGCGACCAGCATCTGGATCGCTTCGGGGGAAACCGGGGGCGCGGCAGCGGCGTTGGCGGCGGCTCCCGCGGCGCCCGCATAGGCTTGGACGGACATTGTTAACCCCTGTTGTCGCGACGGCGGCCCGCTCGGGGGTGCGAAGGGCACGAGCCTCCAGGTCCGGGCGGCCGAGACGGCCGCCCGGGAATGGTCGCGTTGCGGAAGAGAGCGCGGTGCCGCCGTGGGCCGGCGGCACCCGGCGTCGTCAGGCCGCGATGGCGGCCGGCTGGTCGCTGACGAGACCGGCCGACTTCATCGCGTCGGCGATCTCGACGTCGGCACCGGCCGGCAGCGGCAGCAGCGGGGTGCGCACCGTCGCATGCTCGAGGATGCCGCGGGTCACGAGGGCGTGCTTGAGCGCCACCGTGCCCTCCATGTGCGAGCCGCGGTGATAGACCGCCTTGGTCACCGGCAGCAGGCGGTCGTGCAGGGCGCGCGCCTTGGCGTAGTCCTGCGCCTTGCCGGCCTCGATGAGCGCGATCAGCAGCTCGGGCGCGATGTTGCCGTAGCCGACCAGCGCGCCGTCGACGTCGAACATCGTGTGCAGCAGATATTCGTCGTGGCAGGTGAGAACCTGCAGGTCCGGGTGGGCCTTGCGGATCACCGGGATCTCGGTGTCCCAGCGGCGCATGTTGCGCACGCCGTTCTTCATGGCGAAGACGCCCGGCTGCGCGGCGATCTCCATCAGGGTGTCGAGATTGTAGGTCGCCTTGGTGGCGTCCGGATACTGGAACAGGATCAGCGGCAGGCCGGACTCCTCGTAGACGGCCTTGTAGCGGTCCTGCGGGGCGCCCTTCTGATAGCCGAAGCGCAGCCAGCCGTGCGACGGATAGAGGAGGCCCGCCTTGGCGCCCGCCTTCACGGCGCGCTTCGCCTCGGCGGCGGCGACGCCGGTACCTTCCAGCGTGATGCCGGCGATCACCGGGACGCGGCCGTCGGTCGACGCGACGAAGCTCTCGATCACCGAGGCCTGCTCGTCGGCGGTGAGGAACGTGCCCTCGCCGGCGTGGCCGAGCACGACCAGACCCTTCACGCCCTTGAAGCTGCCGAGCCAGGAGCCGAGGCGCTTGATGGCGGCGTGATCGATGGCGCCGTCACGGGTGAACGGCGTCACGGGGGCGGGCACGAGACCCCTGAGATCGAGCTTGTTCTTGGTCGACATGTGGTTCTCCTTCTTGAAGGGGCAGGGGGGTGGTGACGCGGGACGCGGGGGACGACGCCGGCGGCGGCCGGCGACGTCGTTTTCGGGTTCGGCTCAGAGGCCGGGGACCGAACTGGTGCTGCCCACCGCCTCCTGGGCGCGGGCGATGTGGTGCGCGGTCGCGAGCATCGGCTCGAGCGCGCGGCTCTTGAGATCCTCGTCGGAGGACTGCGACCACGGGGCGACGACGCTGATCGCGCCGGTCGCCCAGCCGTCGGCGCCGATCACCGGCACGGCGAGCAGGCGCAGATCCGGGGTGATGACCGACTTCTCGAGCACGTAGCCGTCGCGCCGCAGGGCGGCGAGCAGCGGGTCGAGGGTGGGGCGGTCGGGAGTCTTCAGGGTCAGGCTCGGATGCCGCGGCGGCGTCGCCAGCACGCGCTCGAGCCGGTGCTCCGGCAGGAAGGCGAGGATGGCCCGGCCGATCGAGGTGACGGCCGCCGGAATGGTCGTGCCGATGCGGATGTCGACACCGAGCCGGGTGAAGCCGGCCCGCACCCGCTCGATATAGAGCACGTCGCCGCCCTCCAGCACGGCGAAGCTCGCCGCCTCGCTCACCTCGTCGACCAGCGTCTGCAGGAGCGGCCGCACGATGTCGCGCAGATCCTTGTGGGCGATGGCGTTGAAGCCGAGGTCGAGCACCTTCAGCGACAGGCGGAAGCGTCGGCTCTCCGGGATGCGGACGACGTAGCCGGCCGACACCAGGGTGTTGAGCATCCGGAAGGTCGTGCCGGCGTCGAGCCCGGACGCGGCGGCGATCTCGCTCAGCGTCATCTCGTCGATGCCCGGCTTGAAGGCCTCCAGCACCCGCAGGCCCTTGGCCAGGGACTGGACGGAGCTTTTTCCCTCTTTCGGATCGAGGCGCCGAATCCCCATCGGCGCGGGGGTCATCGTCGCGGTGCCGTTCGGAAGGGACATGGTCGTTTCCCTCTTGACACTTTCGGACTGCGAAATTATTTTCGCTTCGTTGAGCAGAAAGTATGACGGGTCGCCGATTGTGTCAACGGCGGACCAACACCTTTGCGTCCGTATCCGCAATCATACGGATCGCGATAAATATTTCGGAATCCGAAGAAATTTCGATTGCCGCAACACGCCCGGCCGACGATTCGGGGCGCACGAGGCGGCGGTGGCCGGCGCTCGGCGGGACGTGAGATCGGCGAGACGAGAGAGGTCAGCCGCCGCGCGGCCGGCGCAGCAGCGGGAGCAGTGCCATCACGAGGAGGTTCGAGCCGAGCATCAGCACGAAGGCGGCGTCGTAGCCGCCGAGCCGGTCGAACGTGGCGGCGCCCCCATAGGCGCCGAGCCCGCCGGCGATGTGATGCACCATCGTGATCAGACCGGTCAGTCCGCCGAGATGACGGCTGCCGAAGTGCTGATTGACGAACACCACGGTGAGCGGCGCCGTCACCAGGAAGGTCGCGCCGAACACCAGCGCGAAGATCGTGACCGACACGGGCGACTGGTCGATCAGGATCAGGCCGAACACCGCGAGCCGCGCCACGAAGGAGGCGGCGGCGGGCCACAGCGGGCCGGCCCGGTCGCTCCAGGCGCCTGCCGCCATCACGCCGATCAGCGCGGTCAGCCCCATCACGGCGAGCAGATTGCCGGCCGGATACGCATCGAGCCCGCGGTCCTGCGCCAGCGCGACGACATGCGTCGAGACGAAGAAGTCGTCGAGCCCGCAGATCGCGTAGACGCCGAGCAGCGCCCAGAACGCCCGCGTGCGCGCCGCCTGCCGGATCGACAGGCCGGTCGCGGCGCGCCGCGTGTGCGCCTCGTCGCGCGCCTCGCCGCCGCCGCGGATCGCGCCGAGCAGCAGCGGCAGCAGGATCAGATGCGCGGCGCCGAGCCAGACGAACACCGAGCGCCAGCCGATCGCCACCAGCACGGCGGCCAGCACGGCGATCATCACGAGCTGGCCGAGGCTCATGCCGGCCGTCACGGCGGCGTTGGCGAGTCCGGCACGGGCCGGGAAGGCACGCGTCACCATCACGCTGACCGGGATCAGCGAGGCTGCGCCGTTGCCGGCGGCGAACACCACGCCGTAGAGGAGGAGCGCGTGCCAGGGCGCGGCGACGAGGCTCATCGCGCCGATGCCGATGCCGGCGACGAGCAGTCCGCCGGCGAGCACCAGGCGCGGGCTCGCCCGGTCCGACATCCGCCCGGCCAGGAACATGCAGACGGCGGACACCACCTGGAACAGCGCCACCGCGAGCCCGAGCTCGGCCCGCCCCCAGCCGAGATCGTCGACCACCGCCTTGAGCGTCAGCCCGATCGCGAAGCGCGCCCCGCCGCCGACGAACAGCACCGCGAAGCCGGCGACCAGCACCAGCGCGGCGCCGGCGGGGAGGGGACTTCTCGGGGGCATGCGGTCACCGACACGCTGTGGGAGGAACGAAAGACATCCTGCCAGACACGCACCGCAATTCGACAGTCCGCGGCGGCCGAAATGCCGCTTGGCTTCCGCCGCCCGACCCCTTACCTCGTGCGGCGCGTCGTCCGACGGTGGACGTGCGGCAGGCCTCCTGGAAAAACAGCCCCCGATGAGCAGCAACGAGATCGTCTTCGACAAGAGCTTCGCCCTGCCGCCCGGGCAGGTGGAGGAGGTGGCGCCGGGCGTGCGGCGGCTCTTGTGCGACAACCCGAGCCCGTTCACCTGGAAGGGGACGGTGAGCTACATCCTGGGGCGCGGCAACGTCGCGATCGTCGATCCGGGGCCGGACGATCCGCGCCACGTCGCGGCCCTGCTCGACGCCGTGCGGGGCGAGACCGTCACCCACATCCTGATCACCCACACGCATCGCGATCACTCGCCCGCCGCCGCCGCCGTGAAGGCGGCGACCGGCGCGCCGACCTTCGCCGAGGGGCCGCACCGGCCGTCGCGCCCCATCGAGATCGGCGAGGCGCCGCGGCTCGACGCCAGCGCCGACACCGATTTCTCGCCCGACCATGTGCTCGCCGACGGCGACACGATCACGGCGGGGGGCTTTTCGGTGGAAACCGTGACGACACCCGGCCACACGGCGAACCACGTCGCCTTCGCGCTGCGCGGCACCGGGATCCTGCTCTCCGGCGATCACGTGATGGCGTGGGCGACCTCGGTCGTGGCGCCGCCCGACGGGGCGATGAGCGACTACATGGACTCGCTGCGCAAGCTCGCACGGCGCGACGAGGCGCTCTACCTGCCGGGCCACGGCGGTGCGGTGCGCGACGCGCAGACCTTCGTCGTCCAGTACATCCGCCATCGCGAGGGGCGCGAGGCGTCGATCCTCGGCCGGCTGCGGAAGGGTGCGGCCGACATCCCGACGCTGGTGCGCGCGATCTATATCGGGCTCGACCCGCGCCTCGTCGGCGCCGCCGGCCTGTCGGTGCTGGCCCATCTGGAGGACATGGTGAGGCGCGGCGTCGTCGCGACCGAGGGCCCGCCCTCGGTGACCGGCACCTATCGTCTCGCCGACTGACCGCCCTTGGCGGGGGCGGCCGGCTTCGGCGGTGCCCGCTCCGGCTTCGCCACGCTGGTGAGGTCGTCGATGTCGTCGAGCAGGCTGCGGACGCGCGCGGCGTTGTCGCCGAAGTCGATGCGGCCGTAGCGCGAGGCCGAGCGCATGTCGATGCGGCTGCCCGGCCCGACGGCGCGGATGCGGATCGCCACGTCCTCGCGGAACGCCATGATCGGCGTGAGCGCCACCGCCTCGATGAAGCCGTCGCGTCGCCCGGCCTGCGGGCTGCGGGCGTTGACGACGCGCCACTTGCGCTTGGTCACCAGCGCCATCGTCGCCTCGTAGGCCGCCTCCGGAGCGACATTGACCATCAGGGGCTCGATGTCCGGCCAGGCGGCGCGCTGCTGCTCGGCCGTGTAGAGCCCGGCATAGAGAACCGGATTGGCCTGCCGGGTGCGCAGCCGCGCGATCGCCTCGAAGCGCGGCGGATCGAGCGCGTCGGTGGTGATGTCGGCGATCATCGGCAGCTTGCTCGCCTTGTATCCCAGGTAGGACGGGTAGGCGATCAGCGCCGTGCCGAGCGCGAGCGCCGTGACGGCGTGGCCGAAGCCGCGTGCCCCCGACTGCCAGATCACCCCGAAGGCGATGAAGGCGACCAGAATCCCGAGCACGGCCAGCACCAGGCCGGCGCCGAGCGTGACCAGCACGGGCAGCGTGTCGAGCAGGCCGGCGCGCGCGATGACGATCGCCAGCAGGACCACGGCGAGCGAGAACAGGACGAGCCGCCGCGACCAGACGGCGAAGCGGGACAGCGGTTCTTCGGGCAGGCGGCGGCGCGCCATCGTTCAGCCTTTCCGGGCGCGCATTCGTCGGCCCGCCGGCCGCATCGATAGAGCGAAGCGCTGCGGCTGGCAACGTCCGGTCGGACCGGACGCCGGGTCTCCGCCCGCGCTGCGCCGCGACGATCCGCGACGCGGTCGCCCGCGCGCGCCGGCGTCGGTCCTGCTAGAGTGCCGCACCGCTCGCCGCTTTGCCTGTTTCGTGAAAGTTTCAGCCATGACCGTATTCGGAAACCAAGCCGTCCGCGACATCGAGACCGTTCTGCACCCCTACACGAACCTCGCCGCCCACCGCGACACCGGCCCGTTGATGCTGGAGCGCGGGCAGGGCGTGTTCGTCTACGACACGAGCGGCAAAGACTATATCGAGGGCATGGCGGGCTTGTGGTGCCTGTCGCTCGGCCACGGCAACGAGGAGCTGATCGAGGCCGCCGCGTCGCAGATGCGCAAGCTCTCCTTCGCGCATCTGTTCAACGGCAAGAGCCACGACCCGGCGATCGAGCTCGCCGAGACGCTGAAAGGCCTGATGCCGGTGCCGACCTCCAAGGTGTTCTTCTGCAACTCGGGCTCCGAGGCGAACGACACCCAGGTCAAGCTGGTGCGCTACATGAACAACGCGCTCGGTCGGCCGGAGAGGAAGAAGATCATCGCCCGCGACAAGGCCTATCACGGCGTCACGGTGGCCTCGGCCTCGCTCACCGGGCTCGCCGCGAATCACGCCGATTTCGACTTGCCGATCCCCGGCATCCTGCGCACGGCGTGCCCGCACTACTACCGGGGTGCGCAGCCGGGCGAGAGCGAGGACGACTTCGCGACCCGCCTCGCCGCCGAGCTCGAGGCGCTGATCGAGGCCGAGGGGCCCGAGACGGTCGCCGCCTTCATCGCCGAGCCGGTGATGGGGGCGGGCGGCGTCGTGGTGCCGCCGGCGAGCTACTTCCCGAAGATCCAGGCCGTCTGCGACAAGTACGAGCTGTACGTCATCTCCGACGAGGTGATCTGCGGCTTCGGGCGCACCGGCAAGATGTTCGGCTGCGAGACGCTCGGCTTCCGGCCCGATTCGATCTCGGTCGCCAAGGCGCTGTCCTCGGCCTATGTGCCGATCGCCGCCGTGACGATTCCCGAGGCCATGTACGAGGCGATGCTGATCGAGAGCCGCAAGATCGGCACGTTCGGCCACGGCCTCACCTATTCGGGCCATCCGGTCGCGGCCGCGGTCGCGCTGAAGACCCTCGAGATCTATGCGCGGGAGAAGATCGTCGCGAAGGTCGCGGCCAGGGCGCCGCAGTTCCTGGGGCATCTGAAGCGGCTGGCCGAGCATCCGCTGGTCGGCGACACGCGCGGCGTCGGACTCGTCGGCGGCATCGAGCTGGTCGCCGACAAGGCGACCAAGCAGGGCTTCGAGCCGAAGCAGGGCGTCGCCGCGGCATGCGTGCGCTTCGCCGAGGAAGAGGGCCTGATCGTCCGGGCCCTCGCCAACGACACGATCTCGGTCTGCCCGCCCATGATCATCACGGCGGACGAGATCGACGAGCTGTTCCGCCGCCTCGACCGGGCGCTCGCCCGCACCCAGGCGTGGTTGCGGAAGGGGTGAGCGGGTTCGGCTGATCGACCCGGTCGCCATTCCGGGGCGGCGCATTCCGGGGCGGCACGTCACGTCGAACCCGGAATCCGGCCGAGACGACCGAGCGTGCGGCTGGATTCTGGGTTCGCCGCGGAGCCTGTGCTCGGGCGGCGCGAAGCGCCGACCCGCGTGCGGCGCCCCGGAATGACGGCGATAAAAAAAAGTCCCGCGTCTCCGAAAGACGCGGGACTTGAGATCGCGCCGTGAGCCCCCCAGCCCGGCGCGCAGTGATCGGTCGGTCAGTTGTTGCCGAGTCCGGCGACCTTCGCCCCGCTCATCGGCGAGGGCTGACCGGTGCCGGGCGCCAGCACGACGACGGTCGTGCCCGTCTTCACCCGGCTGTACAGGTCGATGACGTCCTCGTTGGTCATCCGGATGCAGCCGGACGAGATCGCCGAGCCGATGTATTCCGGCTGGTTGGTGCCGTGGATGCGGTACAGCGTGTCCTTGCCGTTCGCATAGAGATAGAGGGCGCGGGCGCCGAGCGGGTTGGCCGGACCCCCCGGAACATGGGCCGGCAGGCCTTCGATGCGCTTGTGAATGTCCGGGGTCGGCGTCCAATTCGGCCACTCGGCCATGTTGCCGACCTTGGCGATGCCGGAGAAGGCGAGCGCCTCCTCGCCGACCGTCACGCCGTAGCGGATCGCCTTACGGTTCGGCAGCACGAAGTAGAGGAAGCGCGCGTCGGAATCGACCACGATGGTGCCGGGCGCCTCGTTGCGGTGATAGTCGACGATATGCCGCTGGTACGGCGCCGGGATCGACGCCTTCTGGTACGGCGCCCGCGCGAGAAGCTCGCGATCGCGCGGCTTGAGGCTCGCCTCCGGCGCCGGCTCCGGCGTCGCGGCCGTCACGCACGCGCCGAGAGACAGCCCCGCAAGGACAACCACGATCGCCTTCGGAATCATCGCCGGCCCCATCCCGTTCCTGTATTTCGGTCGACTCATGGTGTAACGAAATCCGCCCGGTCGTTCCAGGCTATGGCGCACCGGCGTGGCAAGAACGCCCGTGGCTGTTGCGGTTTTGCCGCACATTCCTGGAACTTGGCGAAAATACGGCGCGTCCTCCGGGCTTTGCCGGAGGCTTGGCATGATTTCGGAAGCTGCCAGCATTCCAGGATTATCATGCCGGACCTTTTACGGCTCCTTTAACATGTGAGCGCTCAACTGGGGCCGACGGCGCGTCGCGAGACGGGCGAGCGGCTCGTGAGAGGACGGGCACCCGGCCCGTCGATCGGCACCGAATGGCCGCGCTCTCGGACGGTTTTCCACCCAAATCCGCCGAGGTCGGTCGCCATTTCCGGGGCGCCCCGGCCGAGGCCGCCGGGTGAGCCCCTCGAGGAGTTCGACATGACGAAGACTGCCCAAGAACAGGCTGCCGGCGCCATCGCCGACGCCGCCCACGACCAGCATTTCGCCCGCATCGGCATCGGCGCCGTCGCGGCGGCGGTGAACTGCCAGCATCTGCCGGAGCCGGCCAAGCTCGTCCACACCGCCGAGGACGACGAGTGCTGGGGCGGCCATCACGACTTCGCGGCCTGACCGGTCGAGCCCGCCCCGAACGAGCCCGCGCCCCCCCGGGCGGCGCGGGCCGACGGCGACGCGCCGCCGCCTCTCCGCGCGGCCTGCTTCCCCCTTCCACCTCCTTCCTCCGCCTCCGGTTCTCGCCTGACGCGCCCCGGCCCGACGCGACTCGGCCGACGCGACTCGGCCGACGCGACCGTAGCCGGTCGCATCGGCGGCTCGGCCGAACCGCGGCGTCGCCGCCAAGGGGCTTGCGAAAAACGCCGAATAGGTCTCGATTAGGCCGAGCCGCTTCGGCGGAGTTCCTGGTCACCGCCGAGGCCCGATGCTCGTCGTCAAGCTTCCCACCGGCACGACGCTCGAGGGGCGTGTCATCGCGCCCGACGAGGACATTCCCGACTCGGCCGTGTGGATCGACCTCGTCTCGCCGGTGCCGCCCGAGGACAAGATGGTCGAGCGGGCCGTGGGGGTCTATGTCCCGACCCGCGAGGAGATGCAGGAGATCGAGCCGACCAGCCGGCTCTATGTCGAGAACGGCGCCCGCTACATGACGGCGACGTTGATGTGCCGCTCCGACTCCGACACCCCGACCACCACGGCCGTCACCTTCATCCTGGCCGGCCATCGCCTCATCACGGTGCGCTACGACGAGCCGAAGCCGTTCAGCCTGGTCGCCAACAAGCTCGCCCGCCAGTGCTCGGCGACGATCTCGGGCGAGATCGTGCTGATGGAACTGCTCGACGCCATCATCGACCGCTCCGCCGACATTCTCGAGCGGATCGGCACCGAGGTCGACGCGGTGTCGCGCACCATCTTCCTGCCGGAGCGGCCGGGCGGACGCATCCGTAGTCAGGACATCCTGCGCGAGATCGGCCGCACCGGCGACCTCACCTCCAAGGCGCGCGAGTGCCTGGTCTCGATCGGCCGGCTGGTGCTCTATCTCGCCAACGAGGCGGACGGGCTGCGCTGGGCCAAGGATCAGCGCGCGACTCTGAAGGGCATGCAGCGCGACGTCCAGTCCTTGTCCGACCACGCCACATATCTGGCCAACAAGATCACGTTCCTGCTCGACGCCATGGTGGGGGTCGTCACCATCGAGCAGAACAACATCATCAAGATCTTCTCGGTCGCCGCCGTGGTGCTGATGCCGCCGACGCTGGTCGCGTCGATCTACGGCATGAACTTCAAGCATATGCCGGAGCTCGACTTCCCCTACGGCTATCCGATGGCGTTGGTCCTGATGGTGGTCGCGGCAGTCGTGCCCTACGTGTTTTTCAAGCTGAAGAAATGGCTGTGACGCGACCTGCCGCACCGTCGGGAGACACCCGCCGGAATCGGCCGGTGCGTCCGCCGCCGAGATGCAATTGCGGGAATTTACCTATGCGATGCGCGCTCGCCCGCATGGCGAGTGTTCCGTGAAGCTGCTATAGCCCACCCGATCGACACCTGGAGCGGACCGAGGGACATGTTGGCGACCACGAAGATTCCCCCCCATGTGAAAAGCGAGCGCCTGAAGGCCTGGGTGACCGAGATGATCGCCTTGTGCAAGCCGGCGGACGTGCACTGGTGCGACGGGTCTCAGGAGGAGTACGACGATCTCTGCGAGCAGCTCGTCCAGGCCGGCACCTTCAAGCGCCTGAACCCGGCCAAGCGTCCGGGTTCCTACCTCGCCTTCTCCGACCCGAGCGACGTCGCCCGCGTCGAGGACCGCACCTACATCTGCAGCCTCAAGAAGGAGGACGCCGGGCCGACCAACAACTGGGTCGACCCCAAGGAGATGAAGGCGACGATGACGAAGCTGTACGACGGCTGCATGGCCGGTCGCACGCTCTACGTCATCCCGTTCTCGATGGGGCCGATCGGCTCGGACATCTCTTACATCGGGTACGAGATCACCGACTCGGCCTATGTCGTCACCAACATGAAGCTGATGACGCGCATGGGCCGCGCCGTCGACGAGGCGCTCGGCGACTCGGACGTCTTCGTGCCGTGCCTGCATTCGGTCGGCGCGCCGCTCGCCCCCGGCCAGCAGGACGTCGCGTGGCCGTGCAATCCGACCGTGAAGTACATCGTGCACTTCCCGGAGGAGCGGCTGATCTGGTCCTACGGCTCCGGCTACGGCGGCAACGCGCTGCTCGGCAAGAAGTGCCTCGCGCTGCGCATCGCCTCGGTGCTCGGTCGCGACGAGGGCTGGATGGCCGAGCACATGCTCATTCTCGGCGTCACCGACCCGAAGGGCCGCAAGACCTACGTGGCGGCGGCGTTCCCGAGCGCCTGCGGCAAGACCAACTTCGCCATGCTGATCCCGCCCAAGGAGATCGAGGGCTGGAAGGTCTCGACCATCGGCGACGACATCGCCTGGCTGAAGCCCGGCTCCGACGGCAAGCTCTACGCCATCAATCCGGAGGCCGGCTATTTCGGCGTCGCGCCGGGGACGAACTACAAGACCAATCCCAATGCGATGCGGACCATCGAGAAGAACACCATCTTCACCAACGTCGCGCTGACCGACGATGGCGACGTGTGGTGGGAGGGCATGGACGGTGATCCGCCCGCGCACGCGATCGACTGGCAGGGCAAGGACTGGACGCCGGACTGCGGCCGCAAGGCGGCGCATCCGAACAGCCGCTTCACCGTGCACGCCTCGCAGAACCCGGCGATCGATCCGGAGTACGAGAACCCGAAGGGCGTGCCGATCTCGGCGCTGATCTTCGGCGGCCGCCGCTCGACCGTGACGCCGCTCGTCTACCAGTCGCTGTCGTGGGCGTTCGGCGTCTATGCCGCCGCCACAATGGGCTCGGAGATGACGGCCGCCGCCTTCGGCAATATCGGCGAGGTGCGCCGCGACCCGATGGCGATGATCCCGTTCTGCGGCTACCACATGGGGAGCTACTTCAACCACTGGCTCGACATGGGCCGCAAGTTCCCGATCCCGCCGCGCATCTTCAACGTCAACTGGTTCCGCAAGGACAAGGACGGCAAGTTCCTGTGGCCGGGCTACGGCGAGAACATGCGCATCCTGAAGTGGATCGTCGAGCGCTCGAACGGCAGCGCGCGGGCGGTCGAGAGCCCGCTCGGCTACACCCCGACCTACGACGACATCGACTGGCGCGGCAGCGACTTCACCCACGAGCAGTTCGAGGAGGTGATGTCGGTCGACCGGGCCGAGTGGATGAAGGAGATCCTCAGCCACGAGGAGCTGTTCATCAAGCTGTTCGACCGCCTGCCGAAGGAGTTGCTCGCCGTGCGCGACCTGATCCTCTCCGGCCTCTATCGCTCGCCGAACCGCTGGCTGCCGCCGGACTACGGCACGATCAACAGCTGATCTTTCTCGCGTCGCCGCGAGACGCGACGGCCGGGCGAGAGCCCGGCCGTCTTTTTTCGGGACGACTTTGCATGAGAAGTCATCCCGGGGCGCGGACCCGGAGGTCCGCGAGCCCGGGATCCGATCCCTGGTGTCTGCGGCTCACGAGAGCTCGGGGGTGCGGGTTCCGCCTTCGCCGCTTCGCGGCGACCCGGAACGATGGGGGACTGGGCCGCGCTCTTCCGCTTCGCTCCCCCGCACCAATGTCCCGATTGGTCGCTCGCCGGGTCTTTCACCCGGCCTCTCGCTCGGGCTAGGATCGCGGCCCATCCTGCGAGAGTCCTCCCGATGCCTGTCGATATCCCCCATTTCGTCGCCGGTGCGCGCGTGCCCGGCCGCAGCGGCCGTTCTGCGCCGGTGTTCGATCCGGCGACCGGCGAGGTCACCGGCACGGTGCCGCTCGCCTCGCGCGACGAGGTGAACGCCGCCGTCGCCGCCGCCCATCGCGCCTTTCCGGCCTGGGCCGCGACCCCGCCGCTGCGCCGCGCCCGCATCCTCAACCGCTTCCTGCGGCTCCTGGAGGAGCGCACCGACGACCTCGCCGCCGTCATCACGGCCGAGCACGGCAAGGTGCTGTCCGACGCCAAGGGCGAGGTGCAGCGCGGCCTCGAGGTGGTCGAGTTCGCGACCGCGGCGCCGCAGCTCCTGAAGGGCGAGGTGACCGAGAACGTCGGCACCAGCGTCGACAGCCATTCGCTGCGCCAGCCGCTCGGCGTCGTCGCTGGCATCACGCCGTTCAACTTCCCGGCCATGGTGCCGCTGTGGATGCTGCCGGTGGCGCTCGCCTGCGGCAACTGCTTCGTGCTGAAGCCGTCCGAGCGCGACCCGTCCGCATCGCTGCTGCTCGCCGACTGGCTGAAGGAGGCGGGCCTGCCGGACGGCGTGTTCTCGGTCGTGCACGGCGACAAGGAGGCCGTGGACGCGCTGCTCGCGAATCCCGACATCGCGGCGGTGTCGTTCGTCGGCTCGACGCCGATCGCCAAGTACATCTACGAGACCGCGACCCGCACCGGAAAGCGGGCGCAGGCGCTCGGCGGCGCCAAGAACCACATGGTGGTGATGCCCGACGCCGATCTCGACCAGGCGGTCGATGCGCTGATGGGTGCCGCCTACGGCTCGGCCGGCGAGCGTTGCATGGCCGTGTCGGTCGCCGTGCCGGTCGGCGAGAAGACGGCCGACGCGCTGATCGCGCGCCTCGCGCCGCGCGTGCGGGCGCTGAAGATCGGACCCGGCACCGATCCCGAGGCCGAGATGGGGCCGCTAGTCACCAAGCAGCATCTCGACAAGGTGCGCGGCTATGTCGACATCGGCGTGCAGGAAGGCGCCGAGCTCGTCGTCGACGGGCGCGGCCTCAAGCTGCAGGGCCACGAGAACGGCTTCTTCATCGGCGGCTCGCTGTTCGATCGCGTGACGCCGTCGATGCGCATCTACAAGGAGGAGATCTTCGGCCCGGTCCTGGCGGTCGTGCGGTCGCGGAGCTTCGAGGATGCGGTCCGCCTGATCAACGCGCACGAGTTCGGCAACGGCACCGCGATCTTCACCCGCGACGGCGACGCCGCGCGCGAGTTCGCGACCCGCATCCAGGTCGGCATGGTCGGCATCAACGTGCCGATCCCGGTGCCGATGGCGTTCCACTCCTTCGGCGGCTGGAAGGCGTCGCTGTTCGGCGACCATCACATGCACGGCCTCGAAGGCGTGCGCTTCTACACCCGCCTCAAGACCATCACGACCCGCTGGCCGACCGGCATCCGCTCCGGCGCCGAGTTCGTGATGCCGACGATGAAGTGAGGACGACGTTGGGGTGAGACGAGGGCGCGCTGCTCATCCGAACAGCGCGCCGACGTCGATTTCGATTTCGGGCGGATCGAGCCGCAGCGCGTCGTCGCGGGCGATCCTGGTCGCAACGGTGTCGCCGTCGCTTCGGGCGTGATGGACGACGATCCGGTTGTCCGGATCGACGATCAGATAGTGCCGCACGCTGGCGAGGCGGAAGTAGCCGAGGAACTTGTCGCGCAAATCGGTGAGCGCGTTGCCGGGGGAGCGCACCTCGACGACGATCACCGGGCTTTCCAGCACCACGGCGTCACGCGCGCGACCGGCTCGCCACAGATCACCATCGCATCGGGTTGGAACAGCGTCCGCTCGTCGATCCGCACCGCGGCGCTGTCGAGCACGAAGCGGCATGGCACGCCCGCGGTTCCGATCGCCGCGTCGAGGGCGCGGGCGAGCCGGTACTTGGTGTCGCCGTGGATCACCCGCTCGGGCGACATCGCGACCGGCACACCGTCGTGCAACTCGAACGACCCGGGACGCCGATCGGCCCAGGCGAGGAACTCCTCCACGGTCATGCTCGTCTCGCGCAGCGCGGTCATGAGCGGATGATAGGGGGCATCCGGGCCGCGATCAACGCGACCCTCGCGCCCGGCTCGCCTCAGACGTGCTGGCCGCCGTTGATGTGGATCTCGGCGCCGTTCACGTAGGACGAGGTCTCGGTGCACAGCACGTAGATGATCTTCGCCACCTCGTCGGTGGTGCCGAGCCGCTGCATCGGGATCTGCGCCACGATCTTGTCGGTGCCGGGCGAGAGGATCGCCGTGTCGATCTCGCCCGGCGCGATGGCGTTCACGCGGATGCCGACCCTGCCGAAGTCCGACGCCATCTCGCGGGTGAGCGCGGCGAGCGCCGCCTTCGAGGTCGCGTAGGCCGAGCCGGCGAACGGATGCACGCGCGAGCCGGCGATCGAGGTGACGTTGACGACCGAGCCCTTGGTCGCCTTCAGCTCGTCGATCAGGCCGCGGGCCAGCATGATCGGTGCGAAGAAGTTGATCTGGAATACCTGCTGCCAGGTCTCCAGCGGGGTCTCGATCGAGCCGAGACGGTGCCCCTCCTCGTCCTTGGGCGAAATGCCGGCATTGTTGACCAGCGCGTGCAGCTCGCCGTCGAGCCGCTCCTTGATCTCGGCGATCGCCTCGCGGGTCGAGGCCGGATCGGCGAGGTCGACCTGGATGTGGTCCTCCGGGCCGCTCGCCCACGGGCAGTTCTCCGGGAAGGCGTGGCGCGAGCAGGTGATGACCCGCCAGCCGGCGGCCGAGAAGCGCTTCACGGTGGCGTGCCCGATGCCGCGGCTCGCGCCGGTGAGCAGAAGCGTGCGGCGCGGCTGGTTGCTGATCGGCGTGGTCATGGGCGGCCTCCGGTCGACGGGTCGATGCGTCGGGTCAATGGCAAGGTGGTGAAAAGGATCAGGCGCAAGATCGAGACGAGATCAGGGATAGAGGCGGAACTTGGTCCACGGGGCACTCGGCCGCTCGCGCTTGAACACGATCCGGTCGTGCAGGCGGAACGGCCGGTCCTGCCAGAACTCGATCGACAGGGGCGCGATCCGGTAGCCGACCCAGGTCGGCGGCCGCGGCACGCTGCCGATCGCGTACTTGGCCGTGTAATAGGCGACCGACTTCTCGAAGGCCAGCCGGCTCTCCAGCGGGCTCGACTGCTTGCTGGCCCAGGCGCCGATCTTCGATTGGCGCGGCCGGCTGTCGAAATAGGCGTCGGCCTCGGCGTCGGAAACCAGCGAGACCGGGCCGCGCAGCCGCACCTGGCGCTGCAGCGACTTCCAGTGGAACACCGCGGCGGCGGACGGGTTGGCGGCGATCTCCTGGCCCTTCTGGCTGGTCTGGTGCGTGTAGAAGACGAAGCCGCGCTCGTCGACGCCCTTGAGCAGCACCATCCGGACGTTCGGCATGCCACCGGCGTCCGCCGTGGCGATCGCCATGGCGTTCGGATCGGCCGGCTCGCTCCTGCGCGCCTCCTCGAACCACGCGTCGAACAACACGAAGGGCGCGTCGGATTCGGTGAAATCACCAGACGTTAACCGGCTCGGTTGTTCAATCGGAGTTGTATCGGACATGGTTCGGAGCACCTCTTGGCAATCGATCCGCCGGCTCTTGCGGTCGGGTCCGGGCCTTATAGGCCCGGCGGTCGCGGTCGCCTACGCCGCCGTGGTGGTGGCCGCCACCGCCGTGGCGTATGGGCCGTCGGGCTCGCCGTCGCCGTGCTGACGGGGGTGCTCGGCGGCGGCTGTGCTTATCAATTGGGGTCGCTCGGCGGGAAAGACGAGGACTCCTCGCTCGCCGCCACCGGGGCGCTCGGCGCCCGCGCCGCGGCCGGCCACGTCGGTTCGGCCGGAACGCCGGCCGAGGCGGCGCTGCCCGGCGAGGCCGACCTCGCCGTCGCCCGCACGGCGATCGCCGAGGCGCTCGGCAAGAGCGGCACCACGGCGAGCGCGTCCTGGGAGAATCCGACGACCGGCGCCCGCGGCACCGTCACGCCGATCACCTCGGCCTACAAGGAGGACGGGCGAACCTGCCGCGACTTCCTGGCGAGCCATGTCCGCGACGGCGCCGAGACCTGGCTCGAGGGCGGTGCCTGCCGGGTGGGCCTCGGCCGCTGGGAGGTGAAGCGGCTCAAGCCCTGGAAGCGGGCCTGAGCCGCGGGCCGATCGGCGCCGTCGTCCATCCCCGATCTCCGCCTGCGATCTTTGCGCCGAACCGCCCGCAGGCCGACCGGCTCGCGTTGCGAAATCGGGCGATTCCCCCCACATTGATCCGTGAACGGGTGAATCACCCGACCTGCGTTTCGGAGTTTTCAGAGCATGCGCAACCCCTACGAGGTTCTCGGGGTGCCGCGGACCGCGGACGCGGCCGCGATCAAGAGCGCGTTCCGCAAGCTCGCCAAGAAGCTGCACCCCGACGCCAACCAGGACGACCCGAAGAGCGCCAAGCGCTTCGCCGAGGTCAACCAAGCCTACGAGATCATCGGCGACGAGAAGAAGCGCAAGGCGTTCGACCGCGGCGAGATCGACGCCGAAGGCAAGCCGCGCTTCCACGGGTTCGAGGGCTTCGGCGCCCATCCCGGCGCCGGCGCCGCCGGCGGCGGCCCGGGCGGCGCCCATTTCGAGAACTTCTCGTTCGGGCCGGAGGGTTTTCGGCGCGCCGGCGGCGGCGCGGGGGCGCGCGGCTTCGGTGGCGGCTTCGAGGACATTCTCAAGGACGTGTTCGGCGCGGCCGCGGCGAGCCAAGGCGGCCGCCGCACCGGCTTCGGCGGGATGCCGTTCGAGGCCGAGGATCTGCACCAGCCGGCCGGCCGCGACGTCGAGGCCGCCGTCACCATCACGCTGGCCGAGGCGGCCAAGGGCGGCACCCGGCGCGTCCACCTGCCGACCGGCAAGGAGGTCGAGGTCAAGATCCCGGCCGGGCTCGCCGACGGCCAGCAGATTCGCCTGAAGGGGCAGGGGCTTCCCGGCCCCGGCGCGGTCGGCGACGCGCTCGTCACCGTGACCATCGCGCCGCATCCGCTGTTCGACCGCGACGGCGCCAATCTGCGCCTCGACCTGCCCGTGACGCTCTACGAGGCGGTGCTCGGCGGCAAGGTGCGGGTGCCGACGCTGGACGGCGCCGTCGAGCTGAACATCCCGGCCGGCACGTCGAGCGGCCGCACCTTCCGGCTCAAGGGCAAGGGTCTGCCCGCCAAGGGGGCCACCGGCGATCTCCTGGTCGGCGTCCGCATCGTGCTGCCCAAGGAGCATGACATCGAGCTCGACGAGCTGATGCGCCACTGGCGCGACGCCAAGCCCTACGACCCCCGCCGCGACATGGAGTGAGCCGGGCGGACGGGACCATTCGCGGGCGAGCCGCGCCGCGCCAGAGTGGCTTCGTCCGAGACGCGCTTCCGAGCCCCGAGATCGTCGCACGCCGGTTTCCGGAACGCTCGGTGCCCTGCGGAGTGGCCGCCCCAGGACGGTGAAAACGTTTCCATCGTAGGTGGTTGAGCCCGGTTTCCGCGCCGCGACGGAGACGGTGTGGGCGATCCGCGCGCCACCGCGGCATCGCCCGGGGGGTGATGCTCCCGTCGCACATCCGACCAATGGCGCGCCGTGCTTGCGTCCGCCCCGCCTTGCCGCGGCCCGGCCCGGCGTGCCATAGGTGCGGCCGCGCCGGTCACGGCGGTTCAGAGGATCATCATGCCGGATACTGCAGGGCTCCTGCGCGGCAAGCGCGGGCTCATTTTTGGCGTCGCCAACAATCGTTCGATCGCCTGGGGGATCGCCAAGGCGGCCCGCGCCCAGGGGGCGGAGCTCGGCTTCACCTACCAGGGCGACGTCCTCAAGAAGCGGGTCGAGCCGCTCGCCGCCGAGCTCGGCGCGCGCCTCCTCGGGCATTGCGACGTCACCGAGCCGGCGACCATCGACGCCGTGTTCGCCGCCGCCGCCGAGGCGTGGGGCTCGATCGACTTCGTCGTCCACGCCGTCGCCTTCTCGGACAAGGACGAGCTCGACGGCCGCTATGTCGACACCTCGGTCGACAACTTCACCAAGACGATGCTGATCAGTTGCTACTCGTTCACGGCGATCGCCCAGCGGGCCGAGAAGCTGATGCCGAACGGCGGCGCGCTGCTGACGCTCACCTATTACGGCGCCGAGAAGTGGATGCCGCACTACAACGTCATGGGCGTCGCCAAGGCGGGGCTCGAGGCGTCGGTGCGCTACCTCGCCGCCGATCTCGGCGCCAAGGCGATCCGGGTCAACGCCGTCTCGGCCGGCCCGATCAAGACGCTCGCCGCCTCCGGGATCGGCGACTTCCGCTACATCCTGCGGTGGAACGAGTACAACGCGCCGCTCAAGCGCACCGTGACGATCGACGAGGTGGGCGACACGGCGGTCTATCTGCTGTCCGACCTGTCGCGCGGCGTGACGGGCGAGATCCACCATGTCGACGCCGGCTACCACGTCGTCGGCATGAAGCGGCCGGACGCGCCCGACATCTCGGTCGTCAAGGAGTAGCCGGGGCCGCAGCGCCCTCGGGTGCGGGGCGCGGACCCGTCCGCGTCGCCCGCGCGCCGGGCGGGGCGATTTGACCCCGGCAGGTCCGGCGCGCTACCAGACCGGGCAGCGCAGGATCCCCTTAGAACCATGTCGTTCAACACCTTCGGCCATCTGTTCCGGGTCACCACCTTCGGCGAGAGCCACGGGCCGGCGCTCGGCTGCGTGGTCGACGGCTGCCCGCCGCGCATCCCGATCGAGGCGGCCGAGATCCAGGCGTTCCTCGATCGCCGCCGGCCCGGCCAGTCGCGCTTCACCACGCAGCGCCGCGAGCCGGACGCGGTGAAGATCCTCTCCGGCGTGTTCACCGACCCGGAGACCGGCGTCCAGGTGACCACCGGCACGCCGATCGCCCTTCTGATCGAGAACACCGACCAGCGCAGCAAGGACTACGGGGCGATCAAGGACACCTATCGGCCCGGTCACGCCGACTACACCTACGACGTGAAATACGGCTTTCGCGATTATCGCGGGGGAGGGCGCTCCTCGGCGCGCGAGACCGCCGCGCGGGTCGCGGCCGGCGCGATCGCGCGAAAAGTGGTGCCGGGCCTCTCGGTGCGGGCCGCGCTGGTCCAGGTCGGCCGTCACACCATCGATCGCGCCCGCTGGGACTGGGACGAGGTCGACAAGAACCCGTTCTTCTGCCCGGACGCCGAGGCGGCGAAGGTCTTCGCCGACTATCTCGACGACGTGCGCAAGGCCGGCTCCTCGGTCGGTGCGGTGGTCGAGGTGATCGCCGAGGGCGTGCCGCCGGGGCTGGGCGCGCCCGTCTACGGCAAGCTCGACGCCGATCTCGCTGGCGCCCTGATGGGCATCAACGCCGTGAAGGGCGTCGAGGTCGGCGCGGGCTTCGCGGCCGCCGCGCTCACCGGTGAGGAGAACGCCGACGAGATGCGCCTCGGCAACGACGGCGCGCCGCGGTTTCTCACCAATCACGCCGGCGGCGTGCTGGGCGGCATCTCGACGGGCCAGCCGCTGGTCTGCCGCTTCGCCGTCAAACCGACCTCCTCGATCCTCACGCCACGGGCGACCGTGAACCGCTTCGGCGAGGAGACCGAGATCCTCACCAAGGGCCGCCACGACCCTTGCGTCGGCATAAGGGCCGTGCCGGTCGCCGAGGCGATGGTTGCGTGCGTGGTGGCCGATCATTATCTGCGCCAGCGCGGGCAGGTCGGCACGCCGCCGGCCTGGCCGTTCGCGCGCCCTGCCGGGGCCCCCGAAGAGATCCCCGCCGCTCACACGAAAGTCCGCGAATGACCAACGAGAACAGCAGGCGCGTGGAGGCGGCCGTCGCCGCCTTCGCGCGGGGCGAGCTGGTGATCGTCACCGACGACAACGACCGCGAGGACGAGGGCGATCTGTTCGTCGCCGCCTCGATGTGCACGCCCGAGAAGATGGCCTTCGTCATCCGCCACACCTCGGGCATCGTCTGCGCGCCGCTCTCCGCCGAGGAGGCGAAGCGACTGCGGCTCGATCCGATGGTGGCCTCGAACGACGCGCCGCTCGGCACGGCGTTCACGGTGTCGGTCGACGTCAAGCGCGGCTTCGTCACCGGCATCTCGGCCGAGGAGCGCACCAACACGGTGCGGGCGCTCGCCAACCACAACACCGTGGCGGCCGACTTCGTGCGGCCCGGCCACGTCTTCCCGCTGGTCGCCCGCGAGGGCGGCGTGCTCATGCGCTCCGGCCACACCGAGGCCTGCGTCGACATGTGCCGGCTCGCCGGCCTGCCGCCGGTCGGCGTGCTGGCCGAGCTGATGAACGACGACGGCACCGTCATGCGCGGCCCCGAGGTCGCGGCCTTCGCGAAGAAGCACGATCTCGTCGCCATCTCGGTCGCCGATCTGATCGCCTACCGGCAGGTGCGCGACAAGCTGGTCGAGCGCATCTCGACCTTCACGGTGCAGACCGAGATCGGCCCGCTCAAGGGCCACGCCTATGTCACGCCGTTCGAGGCCGTGCACCACATGGCCCTGGTGGTCGGCGACATCGGCGACGGCCGGAACGTGCCGACCCGGCTGCACCGCCACAACCTGCTGCGCGACACCTTCGGGGGCGCCCCGACCGTGCACGCGGCGCTGCGGCGCTTCAAGCAGGAGGGGCGCGGCGTGTTGGTGTTCCTGCGCGACGGCACGGTCGGCGTGCCGGCCGCCGACCTGCCGAAGAACGGGAACGGCAACGGGAGCGGCGAGGCGCCGACCGACTCCGAGGCGGCCCGCACCCTGCAATGGCGCGAGATCGGCGTCGGCGCACAGATCCTCAAGGATCTCGGCGTCACCTCGATCCGCCTGCTCACCTCGGCCGAGCACAAGTATGTCGGCCTCGCCGGCTTCGGCATCGAGATCACCGGCACCGAGCCGATCGGGGCGTAGGGCGGTTTCCGAAGCCGGTCGTTCCGGGGCGGCGCGCAGCGCCGAGCCCGGAACCCATATCCCCTGAGTCCCGAATTCGCAGGGACCGGGCGTGTGGATTCCGGACAGCCGCTCTGCGGCTTCCGGAATGACCGCCTCTGTTCTTTATGTCCGATAAATCGATCGTGAACGCCAGTTCAGCGCCGCCCGTGAGAACATTGCGATTCTCGGCACGGCGGAGACGGGCATGCGGACGGGATTCTCGGCGGCGGTGATCGGGGCGGGGCTCGCGGCTCTCGTCGTGGCTGGCGCCGGACCTGGCCTGGTGGCCGCGCCGGCGGTGCGGCTCGCGGACCTCCCGACGTCGCAGGCCGATTCGACCGTCGACGTGGAGCTGGTGCTGGCCGTCGACATCTCCTACTCGATGGACCCCGAGGAGCAGGCGCTCCAGCGCGAGGGCTACGTCGCGGCGCTGACCTCGCCGGAGTTTCTCGCCGCCCTCAAGCAGGGCATGCACGGCAAGATCGCCGTCACCTATGTCGAATGGGCGGGCTCGGCCGACCAGCGCGTGCTGGTGCCGTGGCGCGTGGTCGACGGCCCCGGCAGCGCCGAGGCCTTCGCGGCGTCGATCGCCGAGGCGCCGTATCGACGCGCTTACCGCACCTCGATTTCCGGTGCGCTCCTGTTCTCGGCGGATCTGTTCAAGGACAGCGGCCAGCGCGGCATCCGCCGCGTCATCGACGTCTCGGGCGACGGCGCCAACAACCAGGGCGCCCAGGTCGATCACGTCCGCGACGAGGTGATCGCCAAGGGCATCACCATCAACGGCCTGCCGCTGGTGCTCAAGCGCCCGAACGCCGCCACCATGGATCTCGAGGCGCTCGACATCTACTACGAGGATTGCGTGATCGGCGGCCCGTCCGCCTTCATGATCCCGATCCGCGACCGCAGCCAGTTCAAGGAGGCGACCCGCACCAAGCTGGTGCTGGAGATCGCCGGGCGCACGCCCGAGGCGCGGGTGATCCCGGTGGCCGAACCCGAGCCGCGCGCGACCCCCCGGGTCTCCTGCACGATCGGCGAGCGCATGTGGCAGCAGCGCTGGGGCCGGGATTTCAATTGAGCGATCGGCCGGGGTGTCGCCCCGGTCCGACGGCGCCGTGCGCCGGTGCCGGTCCGTTCGATTACGCTTTGCCTCCGCGTGGCTCGCTGTACAGTGGAGCGGATCGGCGCGACTGGAGCGACACCGTGTCCCCGTTCCTGCCCTGGCTGAAGCTCGCGGCTTGCGCGGCGCTGATCGGTTTCGCCGGCCCGCGGCTGACGCGTTACGGCGACATCATCGCGCGGCGCACCGGGCTGTCGCGCTCGTGGATCGGACTCGTCCTCCTCTCCACGGCCACGTCGCTGCCCGAGCTCGTCACCGGCATCAGTGCCGTCACGGTCGCGGGCGCACCCGACATCGCGATCGGCGATGCGCTCGGAGCCTGCATCTTCAATCTCGCCATCCTGGTCGTGCTCGACGCGCTCCATCGCGACGAGCCGATGTATCGGCGCATCGAGCAGGGCCACATCCTGACGGCCGGCTTCGGCGTCATCCTGATCGGCTTCGTCGGCGCGTTGGTGTTGCTGTCGCGCGAGACGCCGGGGCACCGCCTCTTCCACGTCAGTGCCTACACGCCCGTGATCGTGGTTCTCTACGTGGTGGCCATGCGGGCCGCCTATGTCTACGAGCGGCGTGCCGCCGGCGCGCTGCCGCCGATCAGCGGGTCCGAGCCCGGCACGACGCTGCGCGAGGCCGTTCTACAGTACGCCGCGGCGGCTGCCGTGATCTTCGCGGCGGGCGCCTGGCTGCCGTTCGTCGGCACCGAGCTCGCCGACGCGATGGGCTGGCGGACCTCGTTCGTCGGCACGCTGTTCGTCGCTGCCTCCACCACGCTGCCGGAGCTCGTCGTCACGGTCAGCGCGGTCCGCATCGGAGCGATCGACATGGCGGTCGCCAACCTGCTGGGCAGCAACCTGTTCGATGTCCTGATCGTGGCGGTCGACGACGTCGCCTTTGCCGACGGGCCGCTGCTGGCCGCCGTCTCGCCGGTTCACGCGGTGTCGGCCTTCGCGGCCGTGATCATGTCGGCGATCTTCATCGTCGGGCTCCTCTACCGTCCGGAGACCCGGTTGCGCGGCACGATCGGCTGGGTCAGCGTCTCGCTCCTGATGGTGTATCTGCTCAGCGCTTACGCGATATATCTGCACGGACACTGAGACGACGATGTCTTACCGCACGAACGTCGCGACGATCTCGACGTGATAAGAATACCTGAACTGGTCGACCGGTGTGACGTCGGTCAGCCGGTATCCGCCGGCGATCAGGATCGCGGCGTCGCGCGCGAAGGTCGCGGCGTTGCACGACACCGCGACGACGACAGGCACGCGGCTCGCCGCCAGCGCGCGCGCCTGCGCCTCGGCGCCCTGGCGCGGCGGATCGAACACGACGGCATCGACCTTCATCAGCTCCTGCGCCACCAACGGCCGGCGGAACAGATCGCGCGCCTCCGCCGTCACGGGCTTCAGCCCGGACGTGTTCTGCGCGGCGCGCGACAGCGCCTGGACGGCGGCGGCGTCGATCTCGACGGCGCGCACCTTCGCGCGCTCGGCGAGACGTAGCGCGAACGGCCCGAGGCCGGCGAACAGGTCGACGACGCGCTTCGCGTCTCCCACCTGGGCCTCGACCAGCCGGGCGAGCGCCGCTTCGCCTGCGGCGGTCGCCTGCAGGAACGGTCCCGGCGGCAGCGCGACCACGGCGCGGCCGATCTTCAAGGTCGGCGCGACCCGCTGCGCCACCATCTCGCCGTGCCGTGTGAGCCGGGCGAGCCGGTGCGTTTCTGAGACTGCGGCGAGTGCGCCGGTGCGGCCGGCGTTCAGCGGGCCGGAGCCGCGCACGTCGACGTCGAGCCCGTCGTCGGTCGCCGTCACCTGGATGTCGAGCGGCTTCTTCAGCGGACCCAGCGCCTCGGCGATCGCCCAGGCGACCTCGACGAAGCCCTTCAGGCTGGGCGCCGTCACGGGGCAGCGGTCGATCGGCACGATCTCGTGGGCGCGCTGCGCCGCAAAGCCGACCTGGAGGATGTCGCGGGTGCCGCGCCGCGCGTGCAGGGTGACGCGGCGGCGGCCTTCGCCGTGCGCGTCGATCAGCGCGCCGACCGGCGCCTCGATCCCGGCGGCGCGCAGCGCCTCGACGAGACACGCGCGCTTCCAGGTCCGGTAGGGCGCCTCGGCGAGGTGCTGGGTGGCACAGCCGCCGCACACGCCGAAATGCGGACAGATCGGAGCGATCCGGTCCGGGCTCGCCACCTCGACCCGCACCAGCCGGCGGCGGTCCGGATGGCCCGGCACCGGCTCGGCCGCGACGGTCTCGCCGGGCAGCGCATAGGGCACGTAGATCGGGAACTCGGGTCCGTCCACGACGCCGTCGCCGCGCCGGCCGAGCGACGCGATGGTGAGGTGCTCGGTCACGTCGGGTCTCCGGGCGGCGCGTCGCGCCGCGCGATCAGCAGGAACTCGCGGTTGCCGTCGCCGCCGGTGATCGGGGAGGGGAGCAGGACGCGCACCTCGCAGGCGAGGGATCGCACCAGCGCCGCGGCATTCTCGCAGACGGCCGCGTGGACGGCGGGATCGCGCACGAGGCCCTTCTTCAGATGCTCGCGGCCCGCCTCGAACTGCGGCTTGATCAGTGCGACGAGGTCGCAGCCGGGTGTGGCGAGCGCGAGCGTGGCCGGCAGCACCAGCGCGAGCGGGATGAAGCTGACGTCGATCACGACGAGGCTCGGCGCGGTATCGAAGTCGTCGGACGTCAGCGTCCGGATGTCGGTCGCCTCGCGGGAGACCACCCGCGGATCGGCCCGCAGCTTCGGGTGGAGCTGATCACGACCGACGTCGATCGCATGGACCTTTTCGGCGCCGCGGGCGAGCAGCAGATCGGTGAAGCCCCCCGTCGAGGCGCCGACGTCGAGGCAGACGCGGCCGGCCGGGTCGATCGCGCCGGCGTCGAGCGCGGCCGCGAGCTTCAGGGCGCCGCGCGAGACGTAAGGATGCGCCGGTGCGGCCGCGATCACGGCGTCGGCGGGAAGCGTGTCGGAGGGCTTGCCGACCGGCACGCCGTCGGCCGTGACCAGGCCGGCCGCGATCGCGGCCTGCGCCTTCGCGCGGCTCTCGAACAGGCCGCGGTCGACCAGCAGCCGATCGGCGCGCAGGCGAGGGGACATGATGGGCCGACGTCTCGTGCCGACGTGTAGACGTGTAGGGTGGGCAAAGCGAAGCGTGCCCACCGTGTCGGATCGATGACCGATGGATCGCCGAGTCTCGACGGCGTGGGCACGGCGCTCGCGCCCCTTTGCCCACCCTACGGTCTCGGGCCGCCCGCCTCAGGCGAGCTTGGCGATCTCCTTGGCGGCGTCCTTGCCGAGCACCTCGAACACCTTGGTGACGATGCCCTTCCGGTCGAGGCCGGCGACCCCGTACATGGCCGGCTGGGTGTCGTGGTCGATGTAGCTGTCGGGCAGCACCATCGAGCGCACCTTCAGGCCGCGGTCGAGGAGGCCGTGCTCGGCCAGTGCGTGCAGGCAGAAGCTGCCGAAGCCGCCGATCGAGCCTTCCTCGATGGTGATCAGCACCTCGTGCTCGCGGGCGAGCCGGGCGAGCAGCTCGACGTCGAGCGGCTTGGCGAAGCGCGCGTCGGCGACCGTGGTGGAAAGCCCGAGGGCGGCGAGCTCGTCGGCCGCCTGCAGGCACTCGGCGAGCCGGGTGCCGTAGGAGAACAGCGCCACCTTGTGGCCCTCGCGCACGATGCGGCCCTTGCCGATCGGCAGCGGCGTGCCTTCGAGCGGCATCTCGACGCCGTTGCCCTCGCCGCGCGGGTAGCGCAGCGCGGTCGGGAACTCCTCGCAGGCGACCTGGGTCGCCACCATGTTGACGAGCTCGGCCTCGTCGGCGGCCGCCATCAGCACCATGTTGGGGATGCAGCCGAGATAGGCGATGTCGAACGAGCCCGCATGGGTCGGCCCGTCGGCGCCGACCAGGCCGGCCCGGTCCATGGCGAAGCGCACCGGCAGCTTCTGCAGCGCGACGTCGTGCACGACCTGGTCGTAGGCGCGCTGCAGGAAGGTCGAGTAGATGGCGACGAACGGCTTGTAGCCCTCGGTCGCGAGGCCGGCCGCGAAGGTGACGGCGTGCTGCTCGGCGATGCCGACGTCGAAGCAGCGCTCGGGGAAGAGCTTGCCGAACAGGTCGAGCCCGGTGCCGGACGGCATCGCGGCCGTGATGGCGACGACCTTGGAGTCCTTGCGAGCCTCCTGCACCAGCGCCTCGGCGAACACCTTGGTGTAGGAGGGCGCCTTGGCGTTGGACTTCACCTGGGTGCCGGTCGCGACGTCGAACTTGACGACGCCGTGATACTTGTCGGCGGAGGTCTCGGCCGGCGGGTAGCCCTTGCCCTTCTGGGTGACGCAATGGACCAGGATCGGGCCCTTGCGCTTGGCGTCGCGGACGTTCTTCAGGACGGGCAGCAGGTGGTCGAGATTGTGCCCGTCGATCGGGCCGACATAGTAGAAGCCCAGTTCCTCGAACAGCGTGCCGCCGTGGGTGATCATGTTGCGGGCGAACTCTTCGGCCCGCACCGCCTGCTCGTGCAGGCGCCGCGGCAGATGCTGGGCGAGCTGCTTGCCGATCTCGCGCAGCGACAGATACGGCTTGCCCGACATCAGCCGCGCCAGATAGGCCGACAGCGCGCCGACCGGCGGGGCGATCGACATGTCGTTGTCGTTCAGCACCACGATCAGGTTGGAGTCCATGCCGCCGGCGTTGTTGAGCGCCTCGTAGGCCATGCCGGCCGACATCGAGCCGTCGCCGATCACCGCGACCACGTGATTGTGCTTCGTCTTGTCGAGGTCGCGGGCGACCGCCATGCCCAGTCCGGCCGAGATCGAGGTCGAGGAGTGGGCGGCGCCGAACGGGTCGTAGGGGCTCTCGCTGCGCTTGGTGAAACCCGAAAGACCGCCGCCCTGGCGCAGCGTGCGGATGCGGTCGCGCCGGCCGGTGAGGATCTTGTGCGGATAGGCCTGGTGGCCGACGTCCCAGATCAGCCGGTCGGTCGGGGTGTCGAACACGTAGTGCAGCGCAACCGTCAGCTCGACCACGCCGAGGCTGGAGCCGAGATGGCCGCCGGTCTGGGAGACGGCCGCGATCGTCTCGGCGCGAAGCTCGTCGGCGAGCTGGCGAAGCTCGCTCGTCTCGAGGCGGCGCAGATCCTCGGGAAGGACGACGCGGTCGAGCAGCGGCGTTTGCGACGGCTGGTGCGACGGCTGGGGCAAGGCACTACCTCCCTCGAGGGGTCGACAACGATTTCCTATCAAGGGCTTACACCAGAT
Organism: Rhodoplanes azumiensis; assembly: GCF_042682915.1. Classification (NCBI taxonomy): domain Bacteria; kingdom Pseudomonadati; phylum Pseudomonadota; class Alphaproteobacteria; order Hyphomicrobiales; family Nitrobacteraceae; genus Rhodoplanes; species Rhodoplanes azumiensis. Next base: position 82,283 of record NZ_JBHUIW010000017.1, read on the forward strand.
AGGCCGGTCCGACAAACGGATCGGCGGCAGCGCGCCGCCGGGCGTGAGCACGCTCCCGCCAGAAACCGTTCGACATTATTCAGCGTTCTCTCTCGACAACTTGTCAACTCTGCTTGACGCCCGACCATGTCCTCCGGGAAGCCCATGGCGGGATACGGAAACCCGAAAAACTACCTCAAGCTCTCGCTCGTGTCATGTGCCGCCCGTCATCCGTCGGGGTCGACGGCCCGGTGCGGGCGCTTTGATATCCTTAGTAAGACGACCGGCCGACGGGTTCGCAATGCCGTCGTCGATTCCGAGACCGATGCGCCGGCTCCCGCGGACGATCCTGGCAAAGACGGCCGGCTGGTGGACGGGTTCCATGTCGGACTCGGCCACGACGAGTTCGACCGGATCGCTCGCGGGCGCACCCATCGCCTGGACTTCGACCCCGTCGTGCCGGCCGACCCGTTCGGTCCGGTCGATGTCGCCACGCCTTACGATCTGGTTCCCGACCACGGCATCGACCGGGGGCCATGCGGTGGCCCGCGTCGCCCTGGCGGCCGGGACGGTCGTCGGCCTCGCCCGGTGGTGGGCCGCCCTGCGATCGGCGTGACCCGGGCGATCGGGGCGGTCGCGGTCGGCACGGTCCGGGACGGCGTGCTGCGATCCGTCGGCCGCACGGCCGCACGGCCGCATCGGCACCGACCACACCGAGACGAGCGCGCGCGATCTGTTTCGGCGCTTGTCGTCGAGGCCGACCCGTGGGCCGACATCGGCACGGTGACCCAGACGCGTCCGAAGGCCTGATCGCGCCCGACCGTCATGGCGATCCGGGATCGCCTCACGACTTCGGGGCCGACGCCGGATCGGCGCCGAGCGCGATCCAGGTCAGCACCGCGTCGTGGAAGCGACGCGCCGGGGCGAGGCCGGTGATCTCCTCGAACTGCCGCAGCCGATAGGCGAGCGTGTTGCGGTGGATGCCGAGCGCCGAGGCCGCCGCGCTGGCGTCGAGATTGGCGGCCAGCACGGCCGCGACGGTGTCGCGCAGCGCCGGACGCCTGGCGAAGGCCGCCGCGATGCGGGCGGCGAGCGGCTGCGCCGCCGCGCCGCCGTCACCCGCCATCAGGCGGTCGCGCAGATAGTCGGCGAGCAGCGGCTCCTCCGTCACGGCCCGCACCGGGAGCCGCTTGCCGGCGCGGAGAAGCGCGAAGCGCGCCTGCCGGAACGAGGCCGGGAACCGCCCCGGCGCCGCCCGTCCGCCGACGCCGCCGCGCACTACCAGCCCGGAGCGGTGGGCCAGATCCCGCCGCACCGCATGGACGCGGGCGAGCAGCGCCGCGTCGGGCGGGCCGGAGGAAGCGAACAGCACCGCGACGGCCTTCTCCAGCGTGCCGACGAAATCGGCCGGCCGCAGCGTGCCGCTGTGCCGCAGGTGAGTCTCGCTGTCGGCGAGCGGCATCGCGGCGAGGGTGCCGACCCCCTCGGTCGCCGTCGCGTCGGGAGCGACGCCGGCGTCGGCCGCGAACAGCGCGACGATCCGGGCCGGCTCGACGTCGAAGCCGACCGAGCGGGCGAGCCGGCGCGCGGCCGCCGGCAGCTCGTCGCCCTCGTGCATCAGGAGGAGCTGGGTGAACTCCTCGCGCATCCGCCGCGTCGCGCCGGACTCCCGCTGCAGCGACTCGCGCTCCAGCACCAGCTCGGTGATCATCTTCACCAGCTGGGCGGTCGCGCGCACCTCGGGCGGATCGCCGAACACCCCGACGACGCCGATCGGGCGCTCGCCCTGGAGGATCGGCATGTTGATGCCCTGCAGGGCGCCCGGATAGCGGGCGAGCTCGTCCGCGAAGATCTCGATGGTCTCGCCGTGCTCGATGGCGATACGGGCGCCCATGTGCACGGTGCCGATCCGGTGCGGATGCCCGGAGGCGATAATCTGGCCCCGCAGATCCATAAGATTCACGTTGCGGTGCACGACCGGGATGATGATGTCGACGATCCGCTGGGCGAGGTCGGGGCTGATGTGCATGGTCGCCGCCTTTTGTGCATGACGCACAAAAACGGATTAGCGAGCGCGGGCCTTCGCAGCAAGCTTCCTGTTCGCGCCGCGCGCCGCCGCGCCTATCCTCGAACCGTACTCACCGGCGCAGATCGAGCCTTCGCTCTCCCCCGCCGTGCTTCGTTCCGGAGCACGGAGCGCTGTCCTTCGCCTCCGCGTCAGTCGTCCCGCTGGAGCCTTCGCTGGAAGGACACCATGACAACGGAACTCTATCTGCTGGTGCTCGCCGCCAGCATCGTCCTGCTTCTCGTGCTCACGATCGCGGTGAAGCTGCACCCGTTCGTGGCGCTGGTCACCACCACGGCCTTCGTCGGCTTCGCCACCGGCATGCCGCTCGATCAGATCCTGAAATCGATCGAGGGCGGCATCGGAGGCTTCCTCGGCATGCTGGCGCCCATCCTCGTGCTCGGCGCGATCGTCGGCAAGATGATGGAGGTCTCGGGCGGCGCCGAGCGGCTCGCCCGCGCGCTCATCCGCCTCATGGGCAAGCGCAACACCCACTGGGCCATGATGGTGGTCGGCTACATCTGCGGCATCCCGGTGTTCTTCCAGGTCGGCATCGTGCTCCTGATGCCGCTTCTGTTCAGTGTCGCGCGGGCCGCCGGCATGTCGCTCGTGATGGTCGGCCTGCCGATGATCATCGGCCTGTTCACGGTCCATTGCGTGGTGCCGCCGCACCCGGCCGCGACCGCCGTGGCCGTCGCCCTGCACGCCGATCTCGGCAAGGTGATCCTCTACGGCCTGATCGTCGGCCTGCCGGCGGCCGCGGTCGCCGGCCCGATCTTCGGTCGGATGATCGGCGACAAGTTCACGCTGCAGCCGCCCGAGCGGCTCAAGCAGATCGCCGCCCTGCCGGACGAGGCGCTGCCCCGCCTGGACGTCACGCTGATCACCATCCTGTGCCCGCTGATCCTGATGATCAGCAAGACCGTGTTCGAGATGGCGCTCGGACCGAAGCACCCGATCATGCCGATCGTGAGCTTCGTCGGCCAGCCGATCACGGCGCTGTTCATCGCCGCGATCCTGTCCTACTTCACGCTCGGGCTGGCCCGCGGCCGTACCATGACGTCGCTGCGCGAGTTCAGCGAGCAGGCGATCGGGCCGATGGCCGCCATCCTGGTCATCATCGGGGCGAGCGGCGCCTTCAACAAGGTGCTGATGGACTCCGGCATCGGCGCCGCCCTAAAGGTGGTGCTGACCGCCTGGCAGATCGACCCCTATCTGCTCGCCTGGGGCACGGCGCTGATCATGCACATCGCCATCGGCGGCGCGACCATCGCGATGCTCACGACCGTCGGCCTGATCCTGCCGATCCTGCCGCTCTATCCGGGCGTCGACCCGGCGCTCGTCGCGGTCGCCATCGGCATCGGCACGATCGGCTTCTCGCACGTCAACGATCCGGGCTTCTGGTTCGTCAAGGAGTACTTCGGGCTGTCGATGCCCGACATGTTCAAGACCTACACGGCGTCGACCGTCATCGCCGCCTTCGTCGGACTGGCCGCCCTGATGGCCTTCCGGTTCGCCATCGGCGCTTGAGAGGAGAACTCCCATGAAAGTCACGGTCGCGATGGACAACAACGTCCCGATCAGCGCGCCGCTGCCGCTCACGGCCGAGCACGGCGCCGCCTTCCTGATCGAGGTCGACGGCAAGACGATCCTCTACGACACCGGCCAGACCGGCGCCGTGACGGGCAACATCGCGCTGCTCGGCAAGCACCCGCAGACGCTCGACACGGTGGTGATCAGCCATGGCCATTACGACCATGTCGGCGGGCTCGTGCGGGTGCTGCAGGAGGCCCGCAAGGACGTCGAGGTGGTGATGCACGCCAAAGTGTTCGGCGATCGATACTCGGTCGCGGGCGGCCGGCGACGGCCGATCGGCGTGCCCTATCCGGAGGACTATCTGCGCTCGCTCGGCGGCGTCTGGGATCTGCGCGAGACGCCGCGCCGGCTCACCCCGCATCTGTGGTTCTCCGGGACGGTGCCGCGCGTCACCGACTTCGAGTTCGGCGACACCTGGCTGGTGCTGCGCGGCGAGGCGGGCGACGTGCAGGATCCGATCGAGGACGACGCCGTGCTCTACTGCGAGGGCGAACGCGGCCTGATCGTGATCGGCGGCTGCAGCCATTCCGGGCTCGTCAACATCGTCAGGCACGGCTTCGCCGTGACCGGGCTCGACCGACTGCAGGGCTTCGTCGGCGGCACCCATCTCGGCCCGGTCTCGCAGGATCAGCAGGACAAGACGATCGCGCAGCTCGTCGCCTGGAATCCGGAGTTCGTCGCCGCCAATCACTGCACCGGATTCGCCATGATGGCGCGCCTGAAGGAGGCGTTCGGCCAGCGCTTCATCCCGGCCTTCGTGGGCGAGTCGATCACCACGAGCTGAAACCGGGTGCCCTTCGCCGCGCCCGTCGTGCGTCGTCGATGGCTTCGCAAGCCTTGGTCGTCCCGGGGCGGCGCGCAAGCGCCGAGCCCGGGCCCCAACCCCGGTCTGTCGTGAGATCCCGGGCAGTTCTGCAAAGGCCCGTCGTCACTCCGGCAGCGGGATGAACTCGCTCTCGCCCGGCACGGCGGCGAAGCGGCCGGCCTTCCAATCGGCCTTGGCGGCCTCGATGCGGTCCTTCCGTGACGAGACGAAGTTCCACCAGATGTAGCGCGGCCCGTCCAGCGGTGCGCCGCCGAGGATCGCGAGCCGCACCGGCGTCAGCGCCGTCACGGTGATGCGGTCGCCGGGTCGGAAGACGAGCAGCCGCCCGGCCTCGAAGCGGTCGCCGGCGATGTCGATCGCGCCCGACACCAGATAGATGGCGCGCTCCTCCGCGGCGGGGTCGAGCGGCAGCAGCGCGCCGGTCTCCATCGTCACGTCGGCGAACAGAGTCTCGGATGCGGTCGCGAGCGGCGAGGTGCGGCCGAACAGCGTGCCGGCGACGACGCGCACGCGCTTGCCTTCGGCCGTCTCGACCGGCAGCGCGGCGACGTCGTGATGCATGAAAGCCGGCGCGCTCTCCTCGCGGGCAGCCGGCAACGCCACCCAGCATTGCAGCCCGTGCAGCGGCTCGCCGCCGCCGCGGTGGTCGGCCGCGGTGCGCTCGGAATGGGCGATGCCCGAGCCGGCGCTCATCCAGTTGACGGCGCCGGGGCGGATCGCCTGGGCGGTGCCTAGACTGTCGCGATGGACGATCTCGCCCTCGAACAGATACGTCACGGTGGCGAGGCCGATATGCGGATGCGGCCGCACGTCGAGCCCGTCACCCGCCTTGAACTCGGCCGGTCCCATCTCGTCGAGGAAGACGAACGGGCCGACCATCCGGCGGCGCGCCGAGGGCAGCGCCCGGCGCACCGCGAAGCCGCCGATGTCGCTGGTGCGCGGCACGATCACGTGCGCGATGGCGTCGCACGCGAAGGCGTCGCCTTGGGCGGGGTCGTTCGCCGGGAAGAAGCTCATCCGGGCCTCCGGGGGTACGAGGCGGTATTATGCGAGGCGTCGGGCCCGACGCGGGCGGATCATCCGACGTCGAGCGGCTCGGTGCCCTTCGGCTTGCCGGCGGCGTCGAGCGTGATCTTCTGCACGCGCGCCTCGGCCTGGGTCAGCAGTTCCTCGCAGCGGCGCTTCAGGCTCTCGCCGCGCTCGTAGATCGCGACCGATTCCTCCAGCGGCACGTTGCCGCTCTCCAGGCGCTCGACGATGCTCTCGAGCTCTTCGAGCGCGCGCTCGAAGGCGAGCGTCGCGACCTCGGCTTGCTTCTTCTCGGCCATCCTGTCCGTCGACTCCGGTTGTCTCGGGCCGCAGAAGAGCCCGGCGCGGGGCATTTGTCCACCGCCGGCGGCGCTACGTCGTGGGCATGCTCGCCGGGATCGAGGCGTCGGCGGTGCGCGGCTCGGCGTGGCCGATGGCGCGGCGAATCTCGGGGAAGCGCCGGCGCAGGTCGCGCTCCAGCGCGTCGACCGCCTCGTGGACGTCGATGACGCTGCGGGCCGGATCGATGTGGCAGTGGAACACCACGATCTCGCCCTCGGAGGTCTCGCGCACCCGCACGTCGTGGACGTTGCGCAGCGCCTCGTGCTCGCGGACGAGGTCGGCGAGCGCGCGCGACAGCGCGGCGACCCGCTCGGCCGTCGCGTCGCGGCCCGGGATGTTGGGCGCCTGCAGCGGCTCGATATGGGTCTCGACCTCGACCGAGGGGCCGAGCTCGGCGGCGACGGCGTCCTCGAGCGCGCTGGCGATCTCGTGGGCGGCGCCCATCGGCATGTCACCGTCGACCTCGATGTCGAGCGCGACCGCGAGCCGCTCGCCGATCGCCTGCACGGTGAGGTGATGGACGGCGAGTCCGCGGTTGCGGGCGATCACCATGATGCGCTCCTGCACCGACTCGTCGTCGAGCGCCACCGGCGTGGTCGTGATCGTCACGTCGGCGTCGGCGTCGCCGAGCGTCGCCGCGATGGCGTCCTGCAGCACGCCCTTGAGGGCGGCGACGCGATCGAGCGGCAGGGTGCGCGGCACCGCGATCGCGAGATCGACGAAATGCCGCGGCCCGACGGTGCGGACCCGCAGCCGCTCGACCCGCACGACGCCGGCGACGCCGGAGACGACGCGCGACACCCGGTCGCGCACGCCGGGCGGGGCGGCGTCCATCAGCGCCTCGATGGTGCGGCGGCTCATGCGCAGGCCGAGTGCCGCGATGATGACGGCGACGACGAGCGCGGCCGCCGCGTCGCCCCAGCCGTAGCCCCAGGCGGACAGCCCGAGCCCGACGACGACGGCGACCGAGCCGTACATGTCGGAGGCGAAGTGGAGCGAGTCGGCCTCCAGGGCCTGGCTGCCGGTCTCGCGCGCCGTCTTCTTCAGCACGTGGGCGCGCCAGCCGTTGACCCCCATCTCGACCGCCAACACGGCGAAGGGCAGGAGCGAGAAGGTCGGCGCGCTGCCGCCCTCGCGCAGGCGCTGCACGGCCTCCACGGCGACGCCGCCGGCGAGCAGGAACAGGAGCGCCGTCTCGGCGAGCGCGGCGAGGCTTTCCACCTTGCCGTGGCCGTAGTGATGGCTGGCGTCCGGCGGCTTGTCGGAGACCCGGACCGCGTACCAGGTGACGAGTGTGGCGCCGAGATCGATCAGGCTGTGCAGGGCGTCGGAGATCAGCGCGAGGCTGCCGATCGCGACGCCGATGACGAACTTGGCGCAGGCGAGCGTGCCGCTCGCGGCGACCGAGACGGCGGCCACCCGCTCCTTCTTGCTCAGCATGGTCGCGGTCGCTTCCCCGTCGTCGCGACGGCCCGCACCTTCGCGCCGAAGGTCGCACCGTGCAGAATGCCCGTACCCGCCGGTCGGGTGCGCGGCCCGATCGCGCACACCAGGATAGCCGATCGCGGTCGGGCATTCACGGCGGCCGCCACCACCCGCCGGACCGTCGGTGGGACCTCGGATCGAGACGACGCCCCGGCCGGGTGGGGCGGCCGCCCCGCGGACCTGTCGCCGCCAATTGCGGCATCAACGTGCCGCAGCGCAGCAGAGCCGACGATTTCTCACAGCGTCGGATGTCTCAAAGCATCTCCAGCGCCGTCTTGCGAACCGGTGGCGGGAAGGCGCGATCGAGCGCTTCGAGATCCTGGGCGTCGAGCGCAAGATCCAGGGCGCCGCGATTCTCGCGCACATGCGCCGGGTCGCCGGCGCGCGGGATGGCGATCGTGCCGGGCCGGCGCAGCGCGAAGGCGAGCGCCACCTGGGCCGGCGTCGCGCCGTGGCGGGCCGCGATCGCGACGAGCGCGCGGTGCTTCAGGACGCGGCCCTGCTCGATCGGCGAGTAGGCCATCACCGGGATCTTGTGCCGCTCGCACCAGGGCAGGAGATCGAACTCGATGCCGCGCCGGGTCGGGTTGTAGAGCACCTGATTGGTCGCCACCGCGCCGCCGCCGGGCGCGGCGAAAAGCGCCTCCATGTCGTCGGTGTCGAGATTGCTGACGCCCCAGTGGCGGATTTTTCCGGCACGCTGCAGGGTCTCGAACGCTGCGATCGTCTCCTCGAACGGCACGCCGCCGCGCCAGTGCAGCAGATAGAGGTCGATGCGGTCGGTCGAAAGCCGCTTCAGGCTCGCCTCGCAGGCCTTCACGGTGCCGGTGCGCGAGGCATTGCCGGGCAAGACCTTGTCGACCACGAAGACGGCGTCGCGGCGGCCCGCGACGGCGCGGGCCACGACCTCCTCGGCGCCGCCGTCGGCATACATCTCGGCGGTGTCGATCAGCGTCATGCCGAGATCGATGCCGAGCTGCAGCGCGGCGACCTCCTGTGCCGGCGAGCGCAGGCCTTCGCCCATCCCCCAGGTGCCGAGCCCGAGCACCGGCACGGCCTCGCCGGAGGGCAGACGGGTGGTCGGAACGGCGGAGAGAGGCGGGGAGGAGGTGCGCATGGGGGACTCACGGTGGCGGGCGAGGAGGCGGCTGCCCGTTCCTAACGCGCGAAGACGGCTACGGCCAAGACGCTGCGCCGCACGTCCGGGCTGCGGCCGGTTCGATCCGCGCCAGGGGTCGATCAGCCGATCGCCCGCCGCCATTGCGTTCGCGGCTCCGCGGCGGCAAGGAGGGGCGGCATTTCGGAAAGGCAATCGCGATGGACCGCCGCTCGCTTCCCCACACCGATCTCACCGTCTCTCGCCTGTGCTTCGGCACCATGACGTTCGGCAAGCCGGTCGATCAGCCGACCGCCGACCGCATGGTGGCGCGCTGCCTCGACGCGGGGATCGACTTCTTCGACACCGCGAACGCCTATCAGCTCGGCGGTGCCGAGGAGATCCTCGGGCGGGCGCTGGGCGCGCGGCGCAAGGACGTGGTGCTCGCCACCAAGGTGCAGCACAAGATGGGCGAGGGCGCCGACCAGCAGGGGCTGTCGCGCGCCGCCATCCTGCGCCAGATCGACGAGAGCCTGACGCGGCTCGGCACCGATTGGGTGGACCTCTACTACCTGCACCAGCCCGACCCGAGCGTGCCGATCGAGGAGAGCCTCGCGGCCATGCAGGAGCTGGTGACGGCCGGCAAGGTGCGGTACGTGGCGACCTCGAACTACGCGGCCTGGCAGGTCTGCGAGATGTTCTGGCTGTCGGAGAGGAACGGCTGGCGGCCGCCGGCCGTGTCGCAGCCGATGTACTCGCTGGTCGCGCGCGGCATCGAGCAGGAGTACCTGCCGATGGCCAAGCGCCTCGGCGTGTCGAGCTTCGTCTACAACCCGCTCGCCGGCGGCCTGCTCACCGGCAAGCACGACCCCGCCGCCGTCACGGCGGGCGGCCGCTTCGACGCGGCGTTCTGGGGCAAGTCGCTCTATGCCGATCGCTACTGGCACCCGCGCACCTTCGAGGCGGTGGAGCGTCTGAAGGCGATCGCCGCGGAGGCCGGCCGCTCGCTGGTGAGCCTCGCCTTCGCCTGGGTGCTGCACCACACCGCCGCCGACGGCCTGATTCTCGGCGCCTCGCGTCCCGAGCAGCTCGACCAGAACCTCGCCGCCTGCCGTGAGGGGCCGCTGAGCCCCGAGACCGTCGCGGCCTGCGATGCCGTGTGGGAGGCCTTCCGCGGGCCGGTGCCGGTCTACAATCGCTGAGCCGCGGCGGTCCGGACGGCGTTGCCGGTCGGGCCGGGCCGCCGTGCCGGCCCGATCGAAATCCGATCAGAACGAGCCGAACAGCGTGCCGAGCCCGATCACGGCGGCGAGCGCCACGATGGCGCCGACGACCGCGACCATGACGATGTCGAGATAGCCCTCGCGGTGCGTGGTGCCGCAGACGGCGAGCAGCGTCACCACGGCGCCGTTGTGGGGCAGGCTGTCGAGCGTGCCGGCGCCGATCACGGCGACCCGGTGAAGCAGCGCCGGGTCGATGCCCTGCACGGCGGCGAGGCCCAGATAGACGGCGCCCAGCGCATCGAGCGCGATCGTCATGCCGCCCGAGGCCGAGCCGGTCAGCGCCGCCAGGATGTTGGTCGAGACGGCGAGCGACACCAGCGGGCCGCCCTCGATCGACAGCACCCAGTCGCGAACCACCTCGAAGGCCGGGAGCGCGGCGACCACGGCCCCGAAGCCGACCAGGCTCGCGACGCTGACGGCCGGCAGCACCGAGGCGTTGACGCCGGCGTCGATGCTGGCGCGCGGCGTCGCGAGGCGCTTCGGATTGAGCACCAGCACCGTGACGATCGCGGCGGCGAGCGCGACGACGACCGACCACACACCGCCGACCGCGGCGAGCGAGGTCTCGCCCCAACGTGGCTCGGCCAGGAACGCGGTGTCGAGCCGCGGCAGCACGACGAGCGACATCACCAGATTGACCACGACCACCACGACCAACGGCGCGAAGGCGACGGCGGTGGGAGGTCCGGCGACGGCGCGGTCGCCGCGCGGCGCCTCGATCGGATCGAAGCCCTGCGCCACCGTGGCCCGCTCGCGCACCGTCGCGTCCGCGGCGGCGCCCTCGACATCCGCCATCAGGCCGGGGCCGAAGCCCTCGCCGCGGCGCCGTGCGCGCGCCTCGGCAAAGGCGAGCCAGCCGAGCCCGAAGGCGAGCATGACGAGCGACGCGACGATGCCGAGACCGGGCGCCGCGAACGGCGTGGTGCCGAAGAACGGCATCGGGATGGCGTTCTGGATCGCCGGGGTACCGGGCAGCGCCGACATCGTGAACGTGGAGGTGCCGAGCGCGATCGCGGCCGGCATCAGCCGGCGCGGAATGTCGGCGGCGCGGAACAGCGCCTCGGCCATCGGCGCCAGCACGAAGAAGGCGACGAACAGGCTGACGCCGCCATAGGTGACGATGGCGCCGGCGACGACCACGGCCATGACGGCGCGGCGCGGACCCAGCGTCCGCGTCATCGCCTCGGCGATCGCGCTCACCGAGCCGGTGTCCTCCATCAGCTTGCCGAACAGCGCGCCGAGCAGGAAGATCGGGAAGAACTGCATGAGGAAGCGCGACGCGCTGCCCATGAAGGTCTGGGTCCAGTGGGCGAGCAGCGGCTCGCTGGCGAAGGCCGCGGCGACCAGCGCGGCGAGCGGCGCGAGCAGCAGCACGCTCCAGCCGCGATAGGCCAGCCCGATCAGGAGCGCGAGGCCGACGAGAATTCCGGCGAGCCCGAGCATCGGATCAGGGTCCGGCGAGGAGCGCGTCGAGATCGTAGGTCGAGCGCTCGCCGAGCGCCGCGGCGTTCTCGCTCAGGAACGTCTCGGCGGCGGCGCGGCCGAGATCGCGCAGCTTGCAGAAGAAGCCCCATTCGGCGAGCAGCTTGGAGGAGGCGGAGAGCTCCGCCATCGCGGCCGAGGCGATGCGATGGATGCGCATGCGGGCCCACTGCGCACCCTCGCAATTGCCGGCGTCGGCGACCTGGCGCAGCAGCGCGATCATGCGCAGCTCCTTCAGCAGCACACCGTTGAACGACACCTCGTTGAGCCGGTTGAGGATGTCGCGCGCGGAGCGCGGCGTGCCGAGGCGCTCGATCGGGTTGATCTGCACGATGATCGTGTCGTGCGAGCGGCACTCGCGGACCAGCGGCGTGATGGTCGGATTGCCCGAATAGCCGCCGTCCCAATAGGCCTCGCCGTCGATCTCGACCGACTGGAACATGGTCGGCAGGCAGGCCGAGGCGAGCAGCACGTCGGGGGTGATCTCGTCGTTGCGGAAGACGCGGCCCTGGCCGGTGCGCACGCTCGTCGCCGTGACGAACAGCTTGATCGGTGCCTGCGAGAGACGCGCGAAATCGACATGCTTCTCGAGAATCGCGGCGAGCGGGTTGGCCCCGGCCACCAGATCGTAGGGCGAGACCAGGCGGGCCATCAGGTCCATGATCACGTAGAGGGGCGAGTTGTCGAGCGTCCAGCGGCCGAGCATCAGGTCGAGCGGCGTGCGCTGGAACGGGCTGAAGCGCGCCCCGTCCGACACGCTGCGCCAGAACGATTCCAGCGCCGCCCGGGCGCCCTCGCGCCCGCCGGCCGCGAAGCCGTCGACCAGCACGGCGGCGTTCATGGCGCCGGCCGAGGTGCCGGAGACGCCGTCGATCTCGAGCCAGGGCTCCTCCAGCAGGCGGTCGAGGACGCCCCAGGTGAAGGCACCGTGGGCGCCGCCACCCTGCAGGGCGAGATCGACGAGAGCGGGCGAGCGGTCGATCGTCATGGGCACCTCGCTGTCACTTTCTCGCTGTCACCTATTCGTGTCGTCGTCTCACGTCGTCGTCTCACGTCGTCATCTCACGTCGCCGTCTCACGTCGTCGTCTCATCTCGTCGTCCCGCGGATCGCCATCGGGACCGCTCTGGCCGACGGCAGGTTCTTTCGTCGATCGGGCTCCGGTGCGCTGCAGCATCGCCGCATCGTGCGACGTTTGCAAGAAGCCGGACCGAATCGAGGGGGCATCGTCGCGACGTCGCCGCGGGCCGCGCCGGCCGGCGTGCCGCATCGCCGTCGGAGCTAGTCTTCGTTCTCACTACTTACGACGAACGACGGTGTCTTGCTCGCGCAGCGACAGCGATCATAATGATCGATAACGATCGATCGCCGAGCGCCGTCCTGATCACGGCATCCATGCGATCGTCTCGGTGCATCTCGGTGCATCGTGAACCAGAAGAAGCCTGCAGAGGGAGCGTCTCATGGGCATGCGGCTCACCGCGGGCGACCGCGGGGCCTACACGAACGTGTCGACCGGCCGGCTTCCGGACCCGGACCAGGTGCGAGCCCTGGTCGGCGAGGCCCATGCCCTGTTCAGGGAAGACCGCGAGGGCGAGGTCTCGCAGGTCTATCCGGCGCTGGCGCGCGTCGCTCCCGACCTGTTCGGGATCTGTGTCGTCGGCACCGGCGGCAACGTCCATGCCGTCGGCGACACCGAGGTGCCGTTCTCGATCATGAGCGTGTCGAAGCCGTTCGTCTTCGCCCTCGTGTGCGAGGTGATCGGCCCGGCGCGGGCGCGCGAGAGGCTCGGCGCCAACAGCACCGGCCTGCCGTTCAACTCGGCCGCCGCGGTGGAGTGGAGTCCCGACGGGCGCACCAATCCGATGGTCAATGCCGGCGCGATCGCGACGAAGGCCGCCCCGACGTGCAGATCGACCTGGTCGGTGTCGTTCTCGCCGCCGCCGCGATCGTGTCGATCAGCTTCGGGTTCAACAATCTCAACCGCTGGGGCCTGGCGGTCGCCACGCCCAACGCGCCGTTCGATCTCGCCGGCTTCTCCCCGGCCCCGGTGCTGATCGTCGTCGGCATCATGCTCGGCTTCGCCTTCGTGCGCTGGACCTCGGCGCGTCAGCAGGCCGGCAAGACGCCGCTCCTCGCGCTGGAGGTGATCGGCTCGGCGCAGGAGCGGGCCGCCGTGATGGCGATGTTCGCCGTGGTCGCCCTCGAGGCGATGCTGAACTTCTCGGTGCCGCTCTACATCCAGATCGTCCAGGGCCGCTCGCCGCTCGCCACGGCCATCGCCATGATGCCCTTCAATCTGACAGTGTTCTTCTCGGCGATGCTGATCGTCAAGCTTTACAAGCGGCTGACGCCGCGGCAGATCGGCCGCTGGGGCTTCGGGCTGTGCACGCTGGCGCTGCTGTGGCTGGCCTTCGTGGTGCGCAACGACTGGAGCGCCGGGCCGGTGCTGGTCGGCCTCGTCCTGTTCGGCATCGGCCAGGGCTCGCTGGTCACGCTGGTGTTCAACGTCCTCGTCACGGCCTCGCCCAAGGAGCTCGCCGGTGACGTCGGCTCGCTGCGCGGCACCACCAACAACCTCGCCGCCGCGGTCGGCACCGCGGTGGCGGGCGCCCTGATGGTCGGGCTCTTGTCCAGCATCATTCTCGGCAGTCTCGCCGCCAACACGATCCTGACGCCGGAGCTCCGGGCGCAGGTCGACCTCGACAGCATCAACTTCCTCAGCAACGATCGCCTGCAAAGCGTTCTCGTCGCGACGACGGCGACGGCCGAGCAGGTCCAGGAGGCGCTGCGCGTCAATGCCGAGGCGCGGCTCAAGGCGCTCAAGATCGGCCTCGTGATCATGGCGGGCGTCGCCTTGCTCGCGATCATCCCGGCCAGTCGATTGCCGAACTACATTCCAGGTGAGATCCCGGATCCGTCCCCGCGGCGGCGTGAGGGGGAGGAGACGCGGTAGGCGGCGCTCGACGCACCCGGCGATGCTCGGCTAGGACGGGCTAGAACGCAGCGGACATGGCGGAGCGGCCCTCCGGCCGGGGCGATCGCGTCGTCGGATCAGACGCGACCCGCTGGCCTTTGATCCCGCGGCTCGGTAGTCTCCCGATGTCGGCTGGCGGGCCGATCGGCAGAGCGGCCGAGCGGCCCGGTGGGGGCCGACGCCGGCGAACCGTGAGTGCGCATGAGGATGGACGGGCGGGGCAGCGAGCGCGTCGGTGGCTTCGCGGCGAAGCGAGGTCGGGACGACGCCCGATCGACGGCATCCTCGCCGTCTTTTCCATCGGAACATTTCAATCGAAAATTCGGTCTCGGAGTGGCTCATGTCGCGATCGCTGTCGTCGTCCGCACTGCGCGCGCGCCGACGTCCTGACGCCGCGACCGCGGGCGCGATTCTGCTCGTGGCCCTGCTCGCCGCCTGTGGTCCGGCCGAGGAGACGCGGGCGCCGGAGCCGCGCCCGGTCCGCACCGTCACGGTCGCTCAGCGCGAGGCGGGCGAGACGGTAGCCCTGACCGGCCGGATCGCCGCCGAGGACGTCGCGGCCCTCGGCTTCCGCATCGCCGGACGGGTCATGGAGCGGCCCGTCAACGCGGGTGACCGGGTCACGGCCGGGCAGGTCATCGCCCGACTCGAGCCGCAGAACGAGACCAATGCCGTGCGCGCCGCCCAGGCCGATCTCGCCGCCGCGCAGGCGGCGCTGACCCAGGCCCGCAATCATTTCGAGCGCCAGGAGACCTTGCTGGCGCAGGGTTGGACCACGCGCGCCCTGTTCGACCAGGCCAAGCGCGAGCGCGACACCGCACAGGCCCGCGTCGACGCCGCGGAGGCGCAGCTGAAGACGGCCGACGACCTGCTCGGCTTCACGGTGCTGACGGCCGACGCGCCCGGGATCGTCACCATGGTCGGCGCCGAGCCCGGCGAGGTGGTGCAGGCCGGTCAGGCGATCGTGCGCCTCGCCCGGCAGGGCGGCCGCGACGCCGTGTTCGAGGTGCCGGCCCAGGTTCTCCGCACGGCGCCTCCGGACGCCGTGATCGCCGTGAGCCTCACCGACGATCCCGCCGTGACGGCGAGCGGCCGGGTCCGCGAGGTGGCGCCCGAGGCCGATCCGGTGACCCGCACCTTCGAGGTCAAGGTCGGCCTCACCGATCCGCCCGAGGCGATGCGGCTCGGCGCCACCGTGACGGGGCGGCTGACGCTCGCCGCGCAGGCCGTGATCGAGATTCCGGCGACGGCGCTGACCCGCGCCGATCAGCGGCCGGCCGTGTGGGTGGTCGATCCGAAGACCACCACGGTCACGTTGCGTAACGTCGACGTCGTGCGCTTCGATCCGGCCAAGGTGGCAGTGGCGGGCGGGCTCGACGTCGGCGAGGTCGTCGTCACGGCGGGCGTGCAGGCGCTGCATCCGGGCCAGAAAGTGCGCCTGCTCGGGGCGCGCCCATGAGCGGGCCGAACCTGTCCGCCTGGGCGCTGCGGCACCGCTCCTTCGTGCTCTATCTGATGATCGCCGTGACGGTGGCGGGTCTCCTGTCCTACGTCCGGCTCGGCCGCAACGAGGATCCGGCCTTCACGTTCCGCGCCATGGTGGTCGAGGCGGCGTGGCCGGGCGCCACGCTCGCCGACACGCTCGACCAGATCACCGACCGGCTGGAGCGCACCCTCAAGGAGGTGCCGAACCTCGACTTCATGCGCTCCACCACGGTGCCGGGTCGCACCACCATCTTCGTCAACTTGAAAGGCTCGACACCGCCCGGAAAAGTGCCGGACATCTGGTACGAGGTGCGCAAGCGCGTCGCCGACATGCGCCACACGCTGCCGGCCGGCGTCGTCGGACCCGGCTTCAACGACGACTTCGGCGACACCTTCGGCATCATCTACGGCCTCACGGCCGACGGCTTCACCCAGCGCGAGCTGCGCGACCAGGCGGAGGCGATCCGCAAGCGCCTGCTGGCGCTCGCCGACGTATCCAAGGTCGAGATCCTCGGCGCCCAGGACGAGCGCGTCTTCATCGAGTTCTCGACGGCGACGCTGGCCGGCCTCGGGCTCGACCGCGC
Source organism: Rhodoplanes azumiensis (assembly GCF_042682915.1). Taxonomy (NCBI): domain Bacteria; kingdom Pseudomonadati; phylum Pseudomonadota; class Alphaproteobacteria; order Hyphomicrobiales; family Nitrobacteraceae; genus Rhodoplanes; species Rhodoplanes azumiensis. The sequence continues at coordinate 98,508 of NZ_JBHUIW010000017.1, forward strand.
CGCCATCGTTTCGGCGCTGCGCGCCCAGAACGCCGTGAGCCCGGCGGGTGCGATCCAGACCGGCGACGAGACGCTGGTGCTGCGCGTCTCCGGCGCCTTCGAGTCCGAGCTCGATATCCTCGACATCAACATCGCGGCCGGCGGCCGGCTGATCCGGCTGCGCGACATCGTCACGGTGCGGCGCGGCTTCGCCGACCCGCCGCAGCCGATCTTCCGGGTGAACGGGACGCAGGCGGTCGGCCTCGCCGTGGCGATGCGTGACGGTGGCGACATTCTGGCGCTCGGCCGCGACGTGAAGCGGATCATGGCCGAGGTCACGGCCGACCTGCCGATCGGCATCGAGCCCGTGCTGGTCGCCGACCAGTCGGCCGTGGTCGACACCGCGATCGGCGAGTTCATGGAATCGCTGTGGCAGGCGATCGTGATCATCATGGCGGTCAGCGTGGTCAGCCTCGGCTTCCGGGCCGGCGCCGTGGTGGCGCTGTCGATCCCGCTGACGCTCGCCCTGGTGTTCCCCGTGATGGAGCTGATCTCGGTCGACCTGCAGCGCATCTCGCTCGGCGCCCTGATCATCGCGCTGACGCTGCTGGTCGACGACGCGATGTCGACCATCGACGCCATGTCGATGAAGCTCGCCGAAGGGGCCAGCAAGGAGGAGTCGGCCGCCTTCGCCTACAAGACGCTGGCGATGCCGATGCTGACCGGCTCCTTCGTGACGCTCGCCGGCTTCATCCCGATCGGCTTCGCCAAGAGCTCGGCCGGCGAGTACACGTTTTCCATTTTCGCCGTGGTCAGCGTGGCGCTGATCGCATCGTGGGTCGTGGCGGTGCTGTTCACGCCACTGGTCGGTGTCGCGCTGCTGCCGACCCCGAAGGGTCCGAGCGAGCCGGGGCGGCTGGTGCGGCTCTTTCGCGCCGTGCTGATCGGTGCGATGCGCCGGCGCTGGGTGACGATCCTGGTCACGCTCGCCTGCTTCGCCGCCTCGATCGCCGCGCTGCCGCTGATCCCGCGGCAGTTCTTCCCGTCGTCCGACCGGCCCGAGCTGCTGGTCGACCTGCGGCTGCCGCAGAACGCCTCGATCCACGCGTCGGCCGACGCGTCCGCCCGTCTCGACAAGATCCTGGCCGCCGATCCGGACGTCGCCCATTGGAGCACCTATGTGGGCCGCGGCGTGATCCGCTTCTACCTGCCGCTCGACGTGCAGCTCCGCAACGACTTCTTCAGCCAGCTCGTCGTGGTCGCGAAGGACGTCTCGGCCCGGGAGAGGCTGCGCGAACGCCTGACGAAGATCCTCGCGGAGGAGTTTCCGAGCGCCGTGTCGCGCATCGTTCCGCTCGAGCTCGGCCCGCCGGTCGGCTGGCCGGTGCAGTACCGCATCGGCGGCCCCGACCTCGCCGAGGTGCGCGCCGCCGCCATGCTGCTCGCCTCGACCATCGCGACCGACACGCGGGTGCGCCAGATCAACTTCGACTGGATGGAGCCGGCCCGCAAGGTGCGCGTCCGGGTCGATCAGGACCAGGTGCGCCTGCTGGGCTTGAGCTCGGAGGCGATCGCCGGCGTGCTGGCGAGCGTCGTCTCCGGCAACGCCGTGACCCAGATGCGCGACGGCATCTATCTGGTCGACGTCGTCGTGCGGGCGACCGACGAGCAGCGCGTCTCGCTCTCCACCTTGCGTAACCTGCAGGTCGGCCTGCCGAACGGACGCACCGTGCCGCTCGGCCAGTTCGCCGTGCTGGAGGACGAGCAGGAGTATCCGCTGATCTGGAGGCGCGACGGTCTGCCGACCCTCACGGTGCAGGCCGACGTCGCGCCCGGCGTGTCGTCCGAGGCCGTGGTGGCGGCGCTCGCCGACAAGGTGGCGTGGGTGCAGCGGGGGCTGCCGGCCGGCTATCGCATCGCCACAGGCGGCACCGTCGAGGAGAGCGCGAAGTCGCAGGCCTCGGTGTTCGCCGTGGTGCCGGCCATGCTGTTCGTCACCGTCACGATCCTGATGATCCAGCTCCAGAGCTTCTCGCGGCTCGCGCTCGTGCTCAGCGTCGTGCCGCTCGGGTTGATCGGCATCGTGGCGGCGCTGCTCCTGTTTCAGAAGCCGCTCGGCTTCGTGGCGATCCTCGGAATTCTGGCGCTGATGGGCATGATCGCCCGCAACGCCGTGATCCTGATCGACCAGATCGAGACCGAGCGCGGCGAGGGCAAGTCGATCTGGGACGCCGTGATCGCCGCCGCGCTGTCGCGGCTGCGGCCGATCGTTCTGACCGCGATCTCCACGGTGCTGGGCATGATCCCGATCGCCCCGACGATCTTCTGGGGGCCGATGGCCTATGCCATCATGGGGGGTCTCCTGGTGGCGACCGTGCTGACGCTGATCTTCCTGCCGGCCCTCTACGTCGCGGCGTTCCGGGCCAGGGAGCCGGCGGCGAGTCCACAGGGCGCGAGCCTTTAGCGGGGCGGCAGAGCATGACGCAGCGGCAGCCCTCGCATTCGGACCATGCGTCGGTCCGGCCGGCGCTGGTCCGCGCCGTGCCGCTGTTCGGGCTGTGGGTGATCATGACCGGCACGGCCCCGGCCGATCTGCTGGTCGGTGTCGGCGTCGCCGCGCTGGCGACCCGGTTGAGCCTCGATCTTCTGCCGCCGACGTCTCGGCGATACGACCAGGCGGCGCTGGTCCGTCTCGTGATCCACTTCCTGTATCAGTCGGTGGTCGCCGGTCTCGACGTCGCGCGCCGTGCCTTCGATCCGCGGCTGCCGCTGCGGCCGGGCTTCGTGACCTATCCGGCGCGGAGTCCGTCCGGGCTGTTCCGCAGCGTCTTCACGGCCTGGACCAGCCTGCAGCCCGGAACGCTGCCGACCGGCCGCGCACCGGCGGGCGGTGACGCTGCGAGAGGCGACGAGCGCGGCATCGTCTATCATGCTCTCGACATCGACATCCCGGTCGTCGACCAGCTCGCCGCCGCGGAGGCGACACTCGCCCGGGTGGTCCGTGATGTGGGTGGTCCGTGATGAACGAGTTCCTGACCGCCGCCGTCGGCTTGATCCTGATGTCGCTGGCCGTCGGCCTGGTGCGGGTGCTGCGCGGTCCCGGGGATGCCGACCGCATGATGGCGGCACAGCTCGTCGGCACGTGCGGCATCGCCGCGCTGCTGATCGTCGGCGTGATCGGCGCGACCGCGGCGGCGATCGACGTGGCGCTGGTGCTGGCGCTGCTCGCCGCGTTCGCTGGTGCCGCTTTCGCTGGCGCCGCCTTCGCGGCGCGCGCGCAGCGCGGGCCGGCTCCCGACACGCAACGGAAAACGGAGTCGCGATGAGCGCCGTGCTTGACCTGATCACGATCGCCGCCGTGTCGTCCGGGGTGGTGTTCTTCCTCGCCGGGACGGTCGGGCTCATCCGCTTTCCCGACACGCTGACGCGGCTGCACGCCCTGACCAAGGCCGACAACCTCGGTCTCGGCCTGGTGGTGCTCGGCCTGCTGCCGCAGGTGGGCAGCGTCGCCGACGCGGTCAAGCTCGTCTGCGTCTGGCTCATGGTGCTGCTGGCCGGCGCCACGGTGTCCCAGCTCGTCGCCGGGGCGGCGCGGCGCGAGGGGTCGTCGTCATGACCATCGTCCCGGCCCTCGACCTGTTCGTCGCCGGCATCGTGCTGGTCGTCGGCGTGTGGACGATCGTCGCCCGCGACACGATGTCGGCGGCGGTCGGCTTCGTCGCCTACGGCCTGCTGCTGGCACTGGTCTGGGTCCGTCTCGGCGCCCCCGATGTCGCCCTGACCGAGGCGGCCATCGGCAGCGGCCTCACCGGCGCGCTGCTGATCGCCGCCGCCGCCCGGCTGCGCGGGACCGCGGGGGCCGCCGCGGCCGAACGGCTCGGCACCGGCGGACGGGTGCTCGCGGCGCTGCTGTCGACGACCGTCGCCGGGATGGTCGCGGCCGTGCTGCTGGCGCTGCCCGAGCCGGCGCCGTCGCTCGCGCCGGCGGCGGCCGCCAATGCCGGCGCCACCGGCCTGGGCAATCCGATCACCAACGTGCTGATGGCGTTCCGGGCGATGGACACGATGCTGGAGAAGGTCGTGCTGGTGCTGGCGCTCGTCGGCGTCTGGTCGCTGGCGGACGATCGCGCCTGGGGCGGTCGTCCGCGCTCCTCTGACATGGCGGATCCCGACGGCGCGCTGGTGCTGCTGGCCCGGCTGCTGCCGCCGGTCGGCGTGGTGCTCGGAGTCGCCGTCCTGTGGATCAGCGCCGATCGGCCGGGCGGCGCGTTCCAGGGCGCGACGATCCTGGCCGCGATGTGGCTGCTGATCCTGATGGCGGGTCTCGCCGACTTGCCCGCGACGGGCCGGCGGCGCTTGCGGCTGATGCTGGTCGCCGGCCCGGCCGTGTTTCTTGCGGTCGGGCTCGGCGGTCTCGTGTCGGGCGGCGCCTTCCTGTCCTATCCTCCGGCCTTCGCCAAGCCGGTGATCCTGGTGATCGAGTTCGCCATGATCCTGACCGTCGCGGCGACGCTCGCGCTCCTGGTGGCGGGGCCGCCCGAGAGGAGCACCGCGCCGTGAGCGAGACGACCGTGTTCGCCCTCGCCGCCGCCGCGCTCGTCGGGCTCGGCCTCTACGGTGCGATCGTCGATCCGCGCCCGCTGCGAAAGATCCTCGCCTTCAATCTGCTCGGCAGCGGCGTGTTCCTGATCTTCGGCGTCGTCGCCCGGCGCGGCGCGGCGGCCGGATTCGCGGGGGATCCGGTGCCGCAGGCTCTGGTCATCACCGGCATCGTCGTCGCCTTCTCGGCGACGGCGCTCGCCACTGCGCTGCTGCGGCGCCTCGTCGACCTGGCCGGGACGGCCTCGCTGCGCGACGGTGCCGCAGACGCCGGCCGTCACGCGCCGCCGGACGCGTGATGGCGAGCCCGGTCCCCGTCCTGGAGCCGGCGACCTGGGGCGGCGCCCTGCTGGTGACGGCGATCGTGATTCCGGTCGCCGCGGCACTCCTCGGCGTCGTCGCCGGCGGCCGACGCCCGGCCTGGATCGGGCTCGCCGCGCTGCCGCTCGGTCTCGTGGTGACGATCGCGATCGCGACGGGCGTGGCGAGCGACGGAGGTCTCGTCTACCGGCTCGGTGGCTGGGCCCCGCCGCTCGGGGTCGCGTTGCGGGCCGACGGCCTGTCCGCCGTCATGCTGGTGCTGGCGGCCGGGGTCGTCACGGCGATCGGCGTCTATGCGTGGTCGGACGTCCGGATCGCCGGGGGCGTGCCCGAGCAGCGCGCGCCCTACGCCTTCTGGATCCTGCTGCTCGGCGTATGGGCCGGCCTGAACACGGTCTTCCTCGCCGGCGACCTGTTCACGCTCTACGTGGCGCTGGAGATCCTCACCTTCGCGGCGGTGCCGCTGGTCTGCCTCGAGGGAACACCGGAGACCGTGCAGGCGGCGCTGCGTTATCTGCTGTTCGCCCTCGTCGGCTCGGTGCTGTATCTCGGCGGCGTCACGCTGCTCTACGGCGCCTATGGCACGCTCGACGTCGTCCTCCTGGCGCAGCGCGTGACGGCGACGCCGGCGGGGCTGGTCGCCGCCGCGCTGATGACGGTCGGGCTGCTGGCCAAGACCGCGCTGGTGCCGCTGCATCTGTGGCTGCCGCCGGCCCATGCCGGGGCGCCGCCGGCCGGCAGCGCGCTCTTGTCGGCGCTGGTCGTCAAGGGCTCGTTCTTCATCGTCGTGCGGCTTTGGTTCGACGTGATGCCGAGCTTGGCGACCGTCGCGGCGACGCAGCTCGTCTCGGCGCTCGGCGCCGCCGCGGTGCTGCTCGGCAGCCTGGTCGCGCTGCGCCAGGAGCGGCTGAAGCTGCTGATCGCCTACTCGACACTGGCCCAGATCGGCTACCTGTTCCTGATGTTCACGCTCGCCTTCGACGTCGACGCGGCGGCGATGCAGAGGGGTGGCGCGCTGGCCGGCGGGATGCTGCAGGCGATGTCGCACGCCGCCGCCAAGGCCGCGATGTTCATGGCCGCGGGCGCGATCTACGCGGCGCTCGGTCACGACCGGATCGCCGATCTCGCCGGGGCCGGCCGCCGCGTGCCGGGCGCCGTCGCCGCCTTCGCGCTCGGCGGCGTCGCGCTGGTGGGGCTGCCGCCGGGCGGGGCGTATCTGGCCAAGGAGCTCTTGCTGCGCGCCGCCGCCGATACCGGGCAGTGGTGGTGGGCCGTGGTGATCCAGGCCGGCGGAGCCTTCACGGCCGCCTATTTGGTGCTGGTGCTCGCCCGTGTCTTCCGCCCGGCGACCGCGACGCCGACCGACGCCGCACAGGCGGATCGCATGGCACCGCGCGGCGTCGCATGGTCGCAACAGGCCGCGGCACTGGCGCTCGCCGCGTCCTCGCTGTCGCTCGGGCTGATCGACTGGAGCCCGTGGCTTCCGGTTGCGCCAGGCAGCCGCCTGACGGCGTCGCTCGCAGACACGATCGCGGCGTCGGCGTGGCCGCTGGCGGCCGGTGCCGGGCTGGCCGTCCTGATCGGGCGCTGGACGCCGTCCCGCGCGCCGACGTCGGCCGCGGCCGTGCTCGCCCCGTTGCGCCACGCCGGCGGCGCGCTCGGGACCGGCGCCTGCCGGATCGACGGCTCGCTTCGGCGGTGGCCGGTGGCGGGACTGTCACTGCTGGCGCTGGCGATCGTGCTCGGCATCGCCTTGTCGGCACGACCGTGAGCTCCGGTCGCGGGGACGCGCGCGACGGACGCAAGGTCTGGTCGGAGCAAGGCGACGCGCTGTCCGACCGCGAGAACCTCTCCCGCCCTCGACCGCCGGCGCCGCGTCGCCGTCGACACCGACGGTCGGCTTCTGTGGGTGAACCTCACGCCGGCCGGCATCTCCGACAGCGTCGGCGCCCTCATGATCCCGGCGGTGATCCGTGCGAGATGGCCGGGGATCGCGCATCTCTGCACCGACAGCGATGGTGACCGGGCCAGGCTGATGGACAAGGCCGAGCAACTCGATGTCGTGATCGAGATGATCCGCCGCATCGACGGGCAGCGCCGACCACCTCGGCGGCTCGCATCTCATGATCGGCCCATTCCTCGGCGTCTCGACGGCGGAGAAATGTCTCGTTGACAGACGTCCCCTTCCATCGGACTTGGGTTCGCCGGGAGCCGGACTTCAGGGTCGTGACGGTCGCCGCGGCGTGTCGGGTACGGGTGTGCCGAGGCGTCGAGAAACCGGAAGACGCGTCGCATCCGGGTGGTCGCATCGTGGCGGTCGCACCCGGGCGGTCGCATCGGGGCGTAGGGTCAGATGCACACGGGTCGCGCCACATGCATCAATCCGAACGAATAACGATGAAAAATCAATTATATCGCTTCTGTGTCGCCCCGATGATGGACTGGACGGACCGTCCGTGCCGCGCTTTTCACCGGGCGCTGACGCGAAAAGCGCGGCTCTACACCGAGATGGTGACCACGGGCGCGGTGCTGCGCGGGGACCGGGCGCGTCTCCTGCGGTTCGACCCGAGCGAGCATCCGGTCGCCGTGCAGCTCGGCGGCAGCGAGCCGGCGGCGCTCGCCGCGGCGGCGCGCATTTGCGCCGACATGGGCTACGACGAGGTGAACCTCAATGTCGGCTGCCCGTCCGACCGGGTGCAGGAGGGGCGGTTCGGCGCCTGCCTGATGGCGGAGCCGCGGCTCGTCGGCGACTGCGTCGCCGCCATGAAGGCGGCCGTCGCCGTGCCGGTCACGGTCAAGTGCCGCATCGGCATCGACGACCAGGATCCGGAAGCCGCGCTCGACACGCTGGCCGACGCCGTGGTGGCGGCCGGCGCCGACGCCCTGATCGTGCACGCCCGCAAGGCCTGGCTGCAGGGCCTGTCGCCGCGGGAGAACCGCGACGTGCCGCCGCTCGACTACGAGCGCGTCTACCGGCTGAAGGCGCGGCTGCCGCAGGTGCCGATCGTCATCAACGGCGGCATCGGCACGATCCCGGCGGCGGCCGAGCACCTCAGGCACGTCGACGGCGTGATGCTGGGCCGCGCCGCCTACCAGGAGCCTTGGCGGCTGCTCGCCGTCGATCCCCTTCTGTTCGGCACTGCGGCTCCGGCCGCGAGTCTCCATGAAGCGGTCGAGCAGTTCATTCCTTGGATCGAGCGCGAGCTCGCGACCGGCGAGCGACTCTACGCCACCGCGCGGCATATGCTCGGCCTGTTCCAGGGCATCCCGGGCGCGCGCGCCTATCGCCGGCATCTGGCGACCGAAGCCGTGAAGCCGAGCGCCGGCATCGACGTGCTGCGCGCTGCACTGGCCTTGGTGCAGCGGTCGGATCGCGTGTCGGCCTCGACCAGCGAAGCCGACGACGCGGCCGCCTGAACCGAAGTTCGGCCGCGCCGGCTCGGCGCCTCCTCAACCACGCATGCGTCCACGGCGGCCCAGTCGCGCATCCGGCGGCTTGGCGGACGATGAAAACTCTGCGACACACGGCCGCTGAACGGAGATTTACAGCATGTGGAACGTGCCGGTCGGCGAGCTCGCCGTGCTCGCCTTGGCCATCGCGGGCGGTGGCGTGGTGACGGGGATTCTCGCCGGGGCGTTCGGTATCGGCGGCGGCGCCGTGCTGGTGCCGGTGCTGTTCGAGATTTTCCGGCTGATCGGTGTCGACGACGAGGTCCGCATGCAGCTCTGCATCGGCACCTCGCTCGCCATCATCGTGCCGACCGCGTTCCGCTCCTACAAGACCCACAAGTCCAAGGGCCTGGCCCTGCAGGACGTGGTCAAGTTGTGGACCGTGCCGGTGGTCGCCGGCGTCGTCGTCGGCTCCGCCCTCGCGGTCGTCGCGCCGGGCGACCTGTTCAAGACCGTCTTCGCCGTCATCCAGACCACCATCGCGATCAAGATGCTGTTCCTCGGCGACCGCGTGTTCATCGCCGACGCGCTGCCGGGCCCGGTCACGATGCGAGTCTACGGCGCCGTCATCGGGCTGCTCTCGGCCATGATGGGGGTCGGCGGCGGCGCCATGGCGACCATGTTGCTCACCCTCTACAAGCGGCCGATCCACAACGCGGTCGCCACCTCGGCGGGCTTGGGCGTGCCGATCGCCGTCACCGGCACGATCGGCTACATGCTGGCCGGCATCCCGCACATGGGCGACCTGCCGCCGCTGTCGGTCGGCTTCGTCTCGGTCATCGGCTTCGTGCTGATGGCGCCGATCTCGACCTACACGGCGAAGTTCGGTGCGCTGATCGCCCACCGCACCTCGCGCCGGCATCTCGAGGTCGCCTTCGGCGTGTTCCTGATCCTCACCGCGGCCCGCATCCTCTACAGCGCGGTGACCTGAGGTGAGTGCCGCGTCGCGCCGCTCCCGGCTCGCGCCTGCGGTTCCCGGGAGCGCCCCGTGATGCCGAGCGTGCCGGTCGGCGAGCTGGTCGTTCTCGTCCTCGCCGTCACGATCGGCGGCGTCGTCACCGGGATCATCGCCGGGTTGTTCGGCGTCGGCGGCGGTGCCGTGCTGGTGCCGGTGCTGTTCGAGATCTTCCGCCTCGTCGGCGTGCCCGACGCGGTGCGCTTCCAGCTCTGCGTCGGCACCTCGCTCGCCATCATCGCGCCGACGGCGTGGCGTTCCTATCGCAGCCACCGCGTCGCGGGCGCCGCCATGCCCGAGGTGGTGCGGCTGTGGACCGCGCCGGTGGTGATCGGCGTCGCGCTCGGCGCGGCGCTCGCCGTCGTCGCGCCCTCGGCGCTGTTCAAGATCGTGTTCGGCTGCACGGCCGGCCTCACGGCCTTGAAGATGCTGATCCTCGGCAACCGCCTCGTCATCGCGCCGACCCTGCCGGGGCCGTGGCCGATGCGCGCCGCCGCTTTCGTCATCGGTCTCCTGTCGTCGCTGATGGGGGTCGGCGGCGGCGCCCTGGCGACCATGATGCTGACCTTCTACGGCACGCCGATCCATGCCGCGGTCGCGACCTCGGCCGGGCTCGGCGTGCCGATCGCCGTCACGGGCACGTTCGGCTACATGCTGGCCGGGCTTCCGCACATGCGCGAGATGCCGCCGTTCTCGATCGGCTACGTGTCGTTGGTCGGCTTCGCCGTGATCGCGCCGATCTCCACCTGGACCGCGAAGTTCGGCGCCGTGATCGCCCATCGCCTGTCGCGGCGGACGCTCGAGGTCGCCTTCGGCCTCTTTCTGCTCGGCACGGCGATCCGGATATTGTTCAGCGTCTGAGACCGGCCGCCGCCGCCTCGGCGCCGTCATGCGTGGGCGCGACCCACGCATCCATCCCCCAAATACGGCGTTGCACGTTCCCTCATCCCGGGGCGCGAACCGCAGGTTCGCGAACCCGGGATCCATACCCCCGGTGCAAGTGGTTCACGAAGGACCGGGGTTATGGGTTCCGGGCTCCGGCCTTCGGCCGGCCCCGGAACGACGGAGGTCGGAATTTCGACATCCTGCTAGGCCGCCGCCTCGTCCGCCTCGACCTCCAGGATGGTCAGCGAGCGCTCCTCGCCGGACGGCGTCGTCCACGCGATCGACTGGCCCTTGGAGAGGCCGACCAGCGCGGCGCCGATCGGTGTCAGCACCGAGATGCGGCCGGCCGAGACGTCGGCGTGCTCCGGATAGACCAGCATGACGCGGCGCGTGCGGCCCGAGGTCTCGTCCCGGAACGTCACCCAGGATCCCATCGTGACGATGTCGCGGCCGGCCTCGTCGGGCGGCAGCACGCGGGCGCGCTCGATCTCGCGCGCCAAGTAGTCGGCGATCTCGGGATTGCGCGAAAAGTTCGCCTGGGCGATCTGCTCGAGCTTGGCGCGGTCGTCGGGCCGCAGCGCGATCGGCGGGAGGGGCCAGGTGCTCGTCTGTGTGCTCATGGGGCTCGTCTTTCGTGATGCTTCGATCGGTCCCGCCGGAACGCCGACGCATCGCGCCATGGCGCGATGCTGTCGGCTCACGCGGGTCGCCAGTCGGACAGTCCAGTGTCGTGGCTATGAAATGCGGTCGGAGTTCAGGTCGTCGGCCGCCGAACCTCGGGCGAACGCCGAACGACAGCGGGCCCGGACGGGCGCCGCATGGCCGTCCGGGTCAGGTGCCTGCTCTGAGGCGTCCCGCGCGATCCTGTCGGGCGCGGATGCGCGGACACATCGTGTCCGCGAGCCTGGCGTCCGTGAGCAGGGCGTGCCGATGGTGGGTCGAGGTCATGGGTCGAAGCTAGTGTCTCGGCCCGTCCTGTCAACCCATGGCCCGAGCGCCGGTTCCGCGACACCGTGTCCCCCCGATGCCGACATCGGTCCGGTCGCCGACGCTCGGGTCCGCCTCAGCGTTGATGCACGTAGGTGCCGGGGGCCTCGACGAGCGGCACGTAGCCCTTCGCGGGTGCGCCCATCGCGGGCGGTTGGACGCGCTCGCCCGAGGACTGCGCCGCGAGCCAGTTGGCCCAGGCGAGCCACCACGAGCCGGAGCGCGTCGCCGTCGCCGCCATCCATTCGTCCGGGCTGATGCAGCAGTCGGCGGCGCGCTTGAGGGCGAGCCGGTATCTGCGGTGCGGCCGGTCGGGTTCGGCGACGATGCCGGCATTGTGGCCGCCCGAGGTCAGCACGAAGGTGACGTCGGTGTCGGACAGATAGTGGATCTTGTAGACCGAATGCCACGGCGCGACGTGATCACGTTCGGTCGCCACCGCGAAGATCGGTGCGCGGATGTTCTGGATCGCGGCCGGATGGCCCTCCACCATGAAGCGGCCGGCGGCGAGCTCGTTGTCGAGATAGAGCCGCTTCAGATACTCCGCGTGCATCCGGTAGGGCATGCGGGTCGAGTCGGCGTTCCATGCCATCAGGTCGTTCATACGACTGCGCTCGCCCATCAGATAGTCGTGGACGAGACGCGACCAGACGAGGTCGTTGGTGCGCAGCATCTGGAACGCGCCGGCCATCTGGTCGGCCGACAGATAGCCGCGGTTCCACATCATGCTCTCGAGCACGTTGAGCTGGCTGTGGTCGATGAACAGGGCGAGCTCGCCGGGCTCGGAGAAGTCCATCTGGGCGGCGAGCAGCGTCAGCGAGGCGAGCCGGGCGTCGCCGGCGCGCGCCATCGCGGCCGCCGCGATCGCTGCGAGCGTGCCGCCGAGGCAGTAGCCCGCGGCGTGGATCGTCCGGTTCGGCACGATCGTGGCGACCGCGTCGAGCGCCGCCATCACGCCGAGCCTGCGATAGTCGTCGAAGGCGAGGTCGCGGTCCTCGGCGCCGGGATTGCGCCAGGAGATGCAGAACACCGTGTGGCCGCGCTCGACCAGCCAGCGGATCAGCGAGTTCCGCGGCGACAGGTCGAGGATGTAGTACTTCATGATCCAGGCCGGCACGATCAGGATCGGCTCGGCCGCCACCGTCTCGGTCGTCGGCGCGTACTGGATCAGCTCGATCAGCGCGTTGCGGAACACCACCTGGCCCGGCGTCACGGCGACGTCGCGGCCGACCACGAACGCCTCGGTGCCGACCGGCGGCCGTCCCGTGACGGCGCGGCTCGCGTCCTCGGCCCAGTTCTGGAATCCGTGAATCAGATTGGTGCCGGAGCTCGCGCGCGTCTTCTCGATGACGTCCGGATTGAGGAACGGGATGTTGGCGGGCGACATCATGTCGAGCCACTGGCGCACCGTGAAGGCGACGACGTCCTGGTGATGCGGCGCGACCCCCGGCACCTTGTGGGTGAGGTCGTGCCAGAGTTGCTGCTGCATCAGGAACCACTGGGCGTAGAGGCTGAACGGCGCCTCCGCCCAGGCCTCGCTCGCGAAGCGCGTGTCGTCGGCCGGCGCTGCGATGCGGGGCGGCGGGTCGCGGCCGATCGCGGCGGCCGCCGACTGCGCCGACCAGCGGGCGGCGCGCCGGCTCGCCGTCCAGGCGAGCTCCATAATGCGGCCGGGCGAGGCGGCGAGATGCATGCCCCAGTCCAGGAAGGCGAGCGCCATCGCGGCCGGCGACATTCCGCCGGTCGCCTGCGCCATCAGGGCGAGGCGGGTGCGGTCGAGCGCCCGGAACGCCTCGAAGCTGCCGTCGTCGTCGATCGCGGCGGCGGCCGGCGGCGGCGGCCGGCGGGCCGGCGCGGCTTCGGCTGCCGGGACGGTGGCCGCCGGGGTGGCGGATGCAGAAACGGCCGCGGGTGATGCGGCGGGGCCGAACGCCACGATCTGCGAAGGCTGGGTCGACGCTTGGATCGACGTCTGGGACATGGAGCCGCCCTTTCGAGAGGCCCGGGCGCAGCGCCGGCCGCGCGCCGGGGGACGGTGGCAGGTGGCATGATTGAGCGCCGTTGCCGCGCCGCAGCATTGATGTGGGGCAAGATTTCCCGTCACAGCCGTGGCTTGTGGATGCGCGGGCGGCCCTCGCGCCGGGAAATCCGGGATTCACGTGCGCGGGCTAAGTGTGAGGCCCGTCACGGTCGCGGGCACGACCACGAGGCTTGCTCGCTGCGGAAGGCCGGCGGCGTGCGCCGGCGCGGCTCCAGGAGGCGACGATGGCGCAGATGGATTCCGGGCAATCGAAACGGTTCAGCGTCGGCAGGATCGTCGCCTGGACGGTCGCCGGGCTCGCGGTGCTGCTGCTGGCGGTCGCCTTCTCGGCGTCGCCGTTCTTCACGGTGGAGCAGGGCGAGGCCGGCGTGGTGCTGCGCTTCGGCAAGGTCGTCAACGTCGCCTCGCCGGGCCTCAACACCAAGATTCCGGTGATGGACCGGGTCCAGCACATGTCGACGCGGATCGAGAAGCGCGTCTACGACAAGGTCGTGTCCTACTCGCGTGACGTCCAGGAGGCGTCGATCCGGCTGTCGGTGAACTATCACGTCCCGTTCGACAAGATCGACGAGGTCTACTCGCGCTACGGCATCAACTATCCGGAGCGGGTGATCGATCCGGTCGTGCCGGACCGGCTCAAGAAGGTGTTCGGCCAGTACCAGGCGCAGACCGTGGTGTCGGATCGCGTGAAGCTCGGCCAGCAGATCGAGGACGCCATCAAGGCCTCGGTGCCGGACGGCATCGTGGTGGACAGCGTCCAGTTCGAGAACATCGACTTCTCGGCCAATTACACCAAGGCGATCGAGGCGGCCGCGCAGGCCGAGGCCGAGGTGCGCAAGTCGCGCTACGAGCTCGAGCGCGAGCGGGTCGAATCGGAGAAGCGCATCGTCCAGGCTCAGGCACAGGCCCAGCAGATCCGCGAACGCGCCCAGGCCGAGGCGGATTCGATCCGGCTGCGCGGCGAGGCCGAGGCGCGCGCCATCGCGGCCAAGGCGCGCTCCTTCATCGACAACCCGGCCTACGCCAACCTGATCGCGGTGGAGCGCTGGAACGGCGTGCTGCCGCACACCATGCTGCCCGGCTCGGCGCTGCCCTTCGTGCCGGTGCCGCTCGGCGACACCGAGCCCGCCACGAAGCCGGCGGCCGGAGCGCGCGCCGCAACGCCTGCGCCGGCGCCCGCCGGAGCGTCGGGCGGACCGCGCCCGGCCCAGTGAGGCCGCGGGGCGTGGCGCGCCCGCCGGGGGCGCGGGCCCGGTGACCTCGGATCACCGCGCGTCCGTCGGCCCGCGCGTCGCCTTGGGCTGCAGGCCGGCCTGAGCCGTCGATCCTCTCTCACGGGAGTACGAGCGCGTAGCCGCGGAAGAGTAAGTAATGGTGTCAATCGTCAGCGCGTCGAAATACCGCATAGATGATCACATCGATACTGCTCTTGCTGTTTTGTCGGTGCCCTCGATTGATTTTCACGGATCGCCCCGAGCTTTTCCGACCGGGCCGCAAGATCAGACAAGTCCCAGAGACCGACGCTTCGAGACGACCCACGTATGCAGCGACGTGACGGCTCGGAGCGACGAGACGATCGTGGCGGCGTCGTCCCGATCGAGGTGTAGCGAACGTCCTGCCGTGTCTCACGGCAGTCCAACGGAGGTATCTCGATGGCTGACAAGAGCCTCTCCGGCCTGACCGAGGCCGAGGCGAAGGAATTCCACGCCCAGTTCACCACCACGTTCCAGGCCTTCATGGCGATCTGCGTCCTCGCCCACATCCTGGTGTGGGTCTGGAAGCCTTGGTACTGAGCGCGATTTCAGGGGGATAGAACGATGTCGAACCCGCAAGACGACTACAAGATCTGGCTGGTCCTCAATCCGTCGACCTGGCTGCCCGTGATCTGGATCGCGGCTCTCGTGGTCGCCATCGCGATCCACGCGCTCGTGCTGACGCATCCGCGCTACAGCCACATGTCGATCGCGGACAAGATCTACGCCGCCAAGAAGTGACGCGACGGCGGCGACCTCGGCGCCGATGCCGGGCGCGCCGGGTCGCTGCCGGATCCCCCCGGGTCTCGACGCGCGCGTCGGATCACGGAGCCGGGATCGCGCATTTCGATCGGTGCCGCTGGTCGGCACCATTCGATCGCCAAACGGGACCGCTCGCGAAACGGCTTCGGCCGGCCGCGCGCGGTCCCGTCGCTTTTTCAGGTCCGGTCACGCCGGCCTCTCTCTCCGACGTCATCGCCGGGCTCGTCCCGGCGATCCAATTCGATGCGTTCGAATTGTTTCGAAAGGTGATGGATGCGCGGGTCGCGCCCGCGCACGACGCTGCCGGCGAAACGGGCGCAGCGTCGAGCAGCGTCGGTCCGTCGGCGCCTCAGTGCGCCCGCATCATCAGCTTGCCGCCGCGGACCTCCCAGCTCTCCAGCCGGTCGAGGAAGCTCATGCCGAGCAGGCTGACCTTGAGCTGGCCGGGCGGGGCGATCAGGGCCGGCACCGAGCGCTCGACGATGCCGCCGACCGTGATGCGGTCGAGCGTCACGGCGGCCGCCTGGGCACGGCCGTTCGCGGTGTCGACATTGACGTTGTACTTGACGAAGTCGAGCGGCAGGCCGGCCGCCTTGGCGGCCTCGTGGGTCAGCACCACGGCGCTGGCGCCCGAGTCGAGCACCATCGGCACGCTGGCGCCGTTGACCTTGGTCGCGATCTTGAAGTCGCCGGCCTGGCCGCGGGCGACCTCGACGACGTTGCCGCGGGTCGCGGCGCGTCCCGGCACCAGCTCGGCCATGATCCGCTCGCCGACGTCGCGCAGATCGTGGCGGTAGGTGTAGCCGGCGACGAGGAGGAGCGCGATCACGGCCCAGATCAGCGCCCATTGCACGGCCTGCGCGAAGCGGTCGCGGAACAGCGTCAGCACGGCGCCGCTCACCATCGCCAGGAAGCCGAGCTTGACGATCAGGGATGCGACGTCGCCGTCGGACAGGCCGGCGGTGCCCGGGCGCTGCGCCAGGAGGAGCGCGAGCCCGGCGATCGCGGCCAGAAGCAGGAGCCACACGGCGGAACGGCGCATCGTCAACACGTCCAGACACCTCGATTCGCCCCGGACGGGCCTCCGGACCTTAGTCCGGGCCGCCGGGAAAACAACCGCGGCCGCTCCCGGTCCGGGTGCGGCATGTCGTCGAAGTCCGACGTCGGCCTGCGTTCAGCTCTCCAGCTTGAACTTGCGCAAGCGCTGGCGCAGCGACACCGGCCCCTCCGGGCCGGTCGGCATCGGCGGCGGCGTGTCGGAGGGGACGACCGGGCCCTGCTCGGGGATCGGCTCCAGGGCCGTCATCACCCGTTCGGGCGGGAACGTCACCACCACCTCGGTCCCCTCGCGCAGCTTGGAGCGTAGCGTGAAGGTGCCGCCGTGCAGGTCGATGATGCTTTTGACGATCGGCAGCCCCAGACCGGCCCCTTGCTCGGCCGACTTGATGGCGTTCGAGCCCTGGCCGAACGAGTCGAGCACGATCGGGATCTCCTCCTCGGAGATGCCGGAGCCGTTGTCGCGGACGCTGAGATACTGCCCGCCGGCGTGCGTCCAGCCGACCTTCAGCCAGACCTCGCCGCCCTGCGGCGTGAACTTGATGGCGTTGGAGAGAAGGTTGAGGCAGACCTGCCGCACCGCCCGCTCGTCCGCCCACAGCTTCGGCATGTCGGGCTCGAAGCTTTCGTGGATGGTGATGCCGCGGCTCTTGGCGCGCATCTTGAGGAGGTGGTGGCACTCCTCGACCGTCTGCATCAGGCCGACCAGCTCCTCGTTGAGCTCGTAGCGGCCCGCTTCGATGCGGGAGAGGTCGAGGATCTCGTTGATCAGGCCGAGCAGGTGGACGCCCGAATTGTGGATGTCGTTCGAGTAGTCCTTGTAGACGGCGACCGTGTGGGGGCCGAAGATCTCGTTCTTCATCACCTCGGAGAAGCCGAGGATCGCGTTGAGCGGCGTGCGCAGCTCGTGGCTCATCTGGGCGAGAAAGCGCGACTTGGCGATGTTGGCCCCCTCGGCGCGGCGCCGCGCCTCGTCGGACTTCGCCTTGGCCTGCTCGAGCTCGCCGATCAGCGCGTCCTTCTCGGCCCGCGCCTCGAGGGTCGCGAGGTTCGACGAGTAGATGCGGAACGACAGGAGCGCGAAATAGATCTGCGCCGTCACCGCCATGGCGGCGAGGATCCAGCCCTGCACGGTGCCGGCGAGCACGAAGTTGAGCGCCACCGCGGCCGTGACCGGCGTCGTGGTGGCCAGCACGGCGACCGGCAGGCTCGACGCCAGCATGCTGGCGATGGCGACCACCAGCAGCATGACGAACAGGTTGAAGGTCGCGGCGCTCTCGTGCGTGCCGACCGGATGGGTGAGCTGGAACATCCAGGCGAGCCCGAAGAACAGGTCGAGCAGGATGAACCGCAGCCGCCACGCCCGGCTGTTCGCGGGATTCGCGGGCTCGGCCAGGAACGCCCGGCATTTCAGGACGATGACGACATGGATCACCAGCATGGCGGCGGTCCAGGCGCCGGCCGCCAGCGGATTGCCCCACACGCCGGCCAGGAAGCCGATCGAGACGATCAGCATCACGATGACGAGCGAGCCCGACAGCCGGTTCTGGGCGAACTGGCGCAGCAGCTCGGTGTCGAAGGCGGGGCGCGTCCCGGTCGTCGAGGTCAGCCGGTCGCGCGCCTCGCGCACGCGCTGCGCCGCCATGCGGCGGCGCGCGGCCTCGGTCCGGTCGGCCGTAGACGGGGCAGGCGGATCGGCGCGTTCGAGGGACATGCGGACTGCTGTGCTCGGCTTTCGCCCCGACAGTCGGGCAAAATCCTTAAATTCAGGCTTAGGGCGGCGTTAGGCCCGATGGCGAAAACGCGGACGAGTCCGGGACTTGCCGCGAAAAAGCCGGGACGGGACGGAAATTTTTGCCGCTCTCCGCGGCACATGGTTAACGATTGGTCGCGCCCCGCGGCGCTTTCGTTCGACGTCGTGAACGCTACGGTCCACCGGTCACGCGAACGCGAACGGGCGCCGCCGCGGCGACGCCCGTTCCAAATCGAGAGGCCTCGGGGTGGAGGCTGTCAGCGCTCGAGCCGGGCGATCAGGCTCGACGTGTCCCAGCGCCGGCCGCCCATCTCCTGGACGTCGGCGTAGAACTGGTCGACCAGCGCCGTGACCGGCAGCTTCGCCCCGTTGCGGCGTGCCTCGGCGAGCACGATGTCGAGATCCTTGCGCATCCAGTCGACCGCGAAGCCGAAGTCGAACTCGCCCGCCACCATGGTCTTGTAGCGGTTCTCCATCTGCCACGACTGGGCGGCGCCCTTGGAGATGGTCGAGATCAGCTTCTCGGTGTCGAGCCCGGCCCGCTTGGCGAAATGCAGCGCCTCGGCGAGGCCCTGGACGACACCGGCGATGCAGATCTGGTTGCACATCTTCGCCAATTGCCCGGCGCCGGCGGCCCCCATCAGCGTACACGCCCGGGCATAGGAGGCGATCACCGGCTCGGCGCGGGCATAGACGTCGGCGTCGCCGCCGCACATCACGGTGAGGACGCCGTTCTCGGCGCCGGCCTGGCCGCCCGAGACCGGCGCGTCGATCGCCGCGAAGCCGGCGGCGGCCGCAGCCCCGGCGAGCTCGCGCGCCACCTCGGCCGAGGCCGTCGTGTGGTCGACGAACACGGTGCCCTTGCCCATCGCCTGGAAGGCGCCGTCCGAACCGAGCGTCACCTGGCGCAGGTCGTCGTCGTTGCCGACGCAGGCCATCACGAAGTCCTGGCCCGCCGCTGCCTCGCGCGGCGTCGCGGCGGCGCGGCCGCCGAACTGCGCCACCCAGCGGGCCGCCTTGTCGGCCGAGCGGTTGAAGACCGTGACGTCGTGGCCGCCCTTCGTCACGAGGTGGCCGGCCATCGGGTAGCCCATCACGCCGAGGCCCAGAAAGGCGACTTTCGCCATGGTGTTGTCCTTTGGGTTGCGCGGCCCGCAGGCCGGCCGGGGGTCTGATCGGGGATTCTGCCGGGGGGTCTGCCGGGTGTCCTGTCGGAGGTGTGGCCCGCCGTCTTGCGGCCGCCATCGGGGCTGGCTATGTGCCGGCATCGCCCGTGCCGTCAACCCGCCTCCTCGCGCGGGGGCGGCCGGGTTCGGGGGCGATGCTCGGGAAAGGACGGGGCCGGCATGGCGTGGGTCTATCTGCTGCTCGCGGGGGTGTGCGAGATCGGCTGGCCGATCGGCCTCAAGCTCGGCTGGACCGAGCAGGGCATCCGCTGGCTGTGGATCGGCTTCGCGGTGCTGTGCCTGACGGCCAGCGGCATCCTGCTGTTCTTCGCCCAGCGCGACATCCCGATGGGCACGGCCTATGCGGTGTGGACCGGCATCGGGGCGGTCGGCGCCTTTCTGGTCGGGGTGGGGTTCTTCGGCGACCCGGGCTCGATGGTGCGCTTCGTCTCGGCCGGGCTGATCGTGCTCGGGATCGTCGGGCTGAAGATGGGGTGAGCTTTCGCCGTCCCGTCGGGGAAGGCCTCTCGGCGTGTCGTTCCGGGGCGCGCCCAAGGCGCGAACCCGGAATCCAGCGGCGAACCGGGCTCCTTGGCTGGATTCCGGGGGCGGTGCTCCGCAGCGCCCGGGAATGACCAATCATCCAAGCCTTTTCATCCAAGTCTTCGACGAGACGTAAACACGCGAAACGGCCGCCGTTGACCGGCGGCCGGCCGCCCCTATGTTCTCCGGACCACAGGATCCCGGCCGTTCGCGCCGGGCAGGGGAGACCAGCATGGCGCCGACCAGGGACGACGTACTCGCGAGCCTTTCACGGGTGAAGACCCCGAGCGGCCTGGCGCTCACCGAGTCGGGCACCCTGTCCGAAATCGTCGTCGGCGACGGCAAGGTGTTCTTCTCGATCACGGTCGATGCCGCCACGGTGAAGGCGTGGGATCCGGTGCGGGCCGCGGCCGAGGCGGCCGTGAAGGCGATCCCCGGCGTGACCTCGGCCCTGGTGGCGCTGACGGCGGAGCGCGCCGGTGGTGGTTCGGGAGCCCGCGGGGCGGGTGCTGGTGCCGCCCGTCCGGCCGCGGCGCCGGCCGGCGGCGGGCACGCGCACGGAGGGCATGGGCACGCCCATGGCGGCGGCGCGCCGCAGCAGCCGGCCGTGCCGGGCGTCGCGTCGATCATCGCGGTCGCCTCCGGCAAGGGCGGGGTGGGAAAGTCGACCACCTCGGTCAATCTCGCGCTCGGGCTTCAGGCGATCGGCCTGCGCGTCGGCCTGCTCGACGCCGATATCTACGGCCCCTCGGTGCCGCGCCTGCTCGGGCTCTCCGGCAAGCCGCAGATGGGCCCCGGCAACAAGCTGATCCCCCTGAAGGGCTACGGCCTCGAGGTGATGTCGATCGGCTTCCTGGTGGAAGAAGAGACGCCGATGATCTGGCGCGGCCCGATGGTGATGTCGGCGCTGACCCAGATGCTGCGCGAGGTCGACTGGGGCACGCTCGACGTGCTGGTCGTCGACATGCCGCCCGGCACCGGCGACGCCCAGCTCACCATGGCCCAGCAGGTGCCGCTGCGCGGCGCCGTGATCGTCTCGACCCCGCAGGATCTCGCGCTGATCGACGCGCGACGTGGCATCGCCATGTTCGGCCGCGTGAACGTGCCGGTGCTCGGCGTCGTCGAGAACATGAGCTACTTCCTCTGCCCGAAATGCGGCGAGCGCTCCGACATCTTCGGCCACGGCGGCGCCCGCGACGAGGCCGCCCGCCTCGGCGTGCCGTTTTTGGGCGAGGTGCCGCTCCACATGGCGATCCGCGAGAACTCCGACGCCGGCCGCCCGGTGGTCGCGACCGAGCCCGACGGCCCGCACGCCGCGATCTATCGGGAGATCGCCGGAAAGGTGCGTGATCAGCTCGCGGGGGCGGGAGGGCGCGCAGCGCCGCGGATCGTCATCGAGGCGTGAGGGCTGATCTAAGAAGATCGGATTCACGCGGAGTGGGTTGGCCTTACCAGCCTTCGAAGCATGATGCGGATCATGGCGAGGCGGACGAAGGCGGCGACGGTTCGGGCGTGACGCTCGAAATCGCGCGTCAGCCGGCGGCAGCGGCTGATCCAGGCGAAGGTTCGTTCGACGATCCAGCGTTTCGGCACGACCTCGAAGCCGGTGGCGCCGTCGCGCCGCTTGACCACCTCGATCCTCCACGACCCGGTCTGTGCCGCGGCCGCAGCGGCTTTCGGCCCCTGATAGCCGCCATCGGCGAAGACCCGATCGATGAAGGGGAACTGGCGGCGCGTTCGCTGATCGAGCACCAGCGCGACGCCGTCACGATCCTGGACGTCGGCCGGGTGAACCGCGACGTTCAACAACAGGCCGAGCGTGTCGACCAGGATGTGGCGCTTGCGTCCCTTGACCTTCTTACCCGCGTCGTAGCCTTGCGGGTCCAGCGCAGAGCCCCCTTTTGAGCGGCCTTGCCGCTCTGGCTGTCGATGATGGCCGCCGTCGGGCTGGCGTCGCGTCCGGCTTGCTCGCGGGCCGCCACGTAGAGAGCGTGGTGGATGCGCTCCAGCGCGCCCTCGCGATCCAGCAAGATGAAATAGGAATGCGCCGTGCTCTTGGGCGGCAGATCCTTCGGCAGCGCCTGCCACTGGCAGCCCGTCCACAGCACGTAGAAGATCGCGTCGAGAACCGCGCGCATATTCACCGACCGCCTGCGACCACCCCGCCGGGCCGGCGGGATCAGCGGCTCGATCAGCGCCCATTCGGCGTCGGTGAGATCGCTCGGATAACGAAGACCGCGGCGGTCTGCGGCAACGCGGTGTTCGGGCTTCCACATCGATGCCTCCGATGGCGAATCACGGAGACACTACGGAATCACAACCGATTCCCGAGACTCAACAACTTCTCGGATCGGCTCTCAGGAAACGTTGAACTTCTCTCAGCAAAACCATCAATCCCGTATCGTAGGAAAAAAATCGCTCTGCCGATTCAGCCAAATCCCGAAGTTGTTGGGCCTGTTTGCCGTCGAGCTTCCCTCCATTTTTCAGGTAGTGATTTGCTCCTGAAAACCCAGTGAAGAACGGATGAATTGCGATTCGGTTCATCCTCCCTTCGAGCTTGAAAGCTTCGGACACGGCGTTTAGCCCGTCTTTGAAGGCGGAAGAAAAGCGAGTCTCTCTGTGTTTCATTTCCTCGAAAAACACTTTCCCTAGTGTTGTTAAGGGAAGTGGGTGTCTTTCGACCTGCACAGCATGCTTTGCGTGGGATAGTGCTTGGTCCAGCAAGATTTCTTTGTTCTTGCTATTCGATTTTGCGTACTGGTCTAGTTTGAGAAGGGCGAACTGCTCCCAGTACCTTGAGTTCCAGCTCCAAAAGCGGCGCATGTTCAGAAAGAAATTCTCTGATTTTGATGGCAAAAGTCCTGAGACGACTTCGTCAAAATCAAATAGCCTGCTTCCGAGTCGAGCCTCCGGCGTGCGCTTTATAATCGCGGTCCGATTAACATACGGAGCCAAATGTGCTCCCAATGAAGAATAAACCTCTAACATAAATGACTCGTCAGTTTCCGATACTCGGCGAAGAAATCGTTGCCCTAGAACGGGGTTCGTTGGCAAGAGGTAGTCCCGGCGATCTCGGTCAAAAAAATCCAATGGTAAAATATCTTTACTATCTATTTGGTCCCTTAGATTTTCTGCTGGAAAAGCAGCTACAAGAATGGGGTAGGCAAGTCCAGGCTTGTAGCAATATGATGCAAGGGCGCACGCAAGATAGCGTTTAACACGGTTTTCGTCTGCCGCATCGAAAAGAGAGTCTAAAATTCGTTCCACGGGTCTAAAGTCATTCATCACCCGACATACTGCTATGGCTATCGGGTCCGAGACAAGTTCCTTCGATAAAGGCTCTGCTTGTTCGGGCTTGTATCGATCTGTTGTGAGTCCATAAAAATGCATCTTGTCGATCAATTCGCGGGCCTCTGCCGAGTCAAATTTTTGTAAAGTTACGCGGTCAAATTCATTCCCTGCGAGAGTCTGAATCGCATATTGAATGCGGTACGAGCGTTCAAATCCGACTATTAAAAAGTCGTCTCTATGGATCTCTCGATAAAGCGCAGTCATCGCAGGTGCGTGATCCGCAAAATTATCGCAAAATACTATAAACGGCTTAATAAGGTTATTAAAGATGCGCGCTGATAGATTGATATCTGGAGTTCCGAGGTTGCGATAACTAAAAACACTAAATCCTTCAGCCGATAAATCGAACGCCAGTCTGCCTAAAACCGTGGACTTTCCTCCGCCTGCGACATCATCGACAATAAGAAAGTTCTTGTTCCATCGCCCGCGCTCGAACGGCGACTTGATAATAGTTTTGAGTTGGGAGGTAGATCTGCGTGATGCGTCGCGATTTAGAGAAATGTCTGACAGCGCCGGCTCTCGACCAACATAGAATCCGAGATCGGCATTCTCCTGTTCTTGCTTTGCGACAATGAAAGCAAAATCTCGCGAGAACAGCGCGAGATCCTTATTATTGGGCTTGGTATTGAATGCCTTTTCAGTAAATCCAACAGCGGCTGAAGCCGGGAAGGGCCTCGTTGGGAAGGCGACATCTAGTTCAGCAAAAAACTCAAGAAGCGTTCCCGGGTACAGGATTAATCCGTGACGTTCGCAATCTCGAAGAGTTCCAGGGTCAGGAAACGGCTCAATTAAGAAGGATGGCCCCCGATCACGTCGCACTGTCGATGGAGTTCGGTTGGTAAGAAAATATTCTAGGTCTGGTTCTTCGAGACTGGTGCCCGCGATAATAAACGGCTCCGTCGCAATTGTCTGCGCAAGAACGTCAATCCATGGGTTTCCGGGGCCCATGTTTCTAACATAATCAGGGAGCGAAAATACATAACCGTCATCCGGCTTTCCTGCCCACCCATGAATATGTACAATTTGAAGGCTGTTGACGTCTTCCGGATTTCGATAAAGACTTTTGTGAGTAAATGGAATTGCGTGCTGATTAGATTTATTTGTTTTATAAGATGCCTCAATAACGTTGTCGACGTTTAGGGTGTAGATTCTGTTCCAGAAAAATCCCGGCAGCTTGTTTGCTGTGGGGCCGGGTGTGCAATTCGCGAAACGCTCGGTGATGAATTTAAGAACTTCATCATCCGAAAGTTGGGCGTACGCGCGTGATAATGAAGAGTTCTCTTTGAGTTCCTTCAGTTTAACGAGTTGCTTTCTGAGGGCGTCTCCAGTTGGAAGTGCTGCCAATTTACTGTCAAAGCTATCACAGCTGGCTCCGGCGCCCAGAAATAGTGAGTAGCGGCCCGCGAGTAGCGTGGGCTTGAGCTCATCCAAGTAGGTTGGATCGATTTTCATTGGTGCTCTCGCACGACGCGTTTAACCAAGCATTGGAGACACAATACCACTTCTGGGGCGAGATCTCAATGTTCGATCGAGCGAATCTGAATGACTGACCTCAAAAGCAGCGATCGCTCGTGGTTGAATTGGGTCTTGCACGATCTGCGGTTAATGCGAAATCGCGTGACAGTGCTAAGATATTTTGTGGCATCTAGGTAATCTTTCGACCTCTCTCGACACCTATATTCTTGTTGTGAATGTGGCCCTAGCTTTGAGCGGGCGATTCGGTAATGTGCCCCACTTAGACCAGCACAAGACCATTCGGCGTCACGCCCGCAAACACTTTTTGCAGGCTCGCCGGGGGCAGGCCGTACATGCGGGCGAAGAGGCCGGCGAGGAGGGCGCGGTAGTCGGTGAGGACGGGAAAATCGCGGTTCTGGAAGAGGTGCTTCTCGTCGACCGCCACCTGCTCGCCGGCGAGGCGGCCGCCCGTCACGCCGCCGCCCAGCACCCAGTAGGTGCTGCCGTGGCCGTGATCGGTGCCGCGGTTGCCGTTCTCCCGAAAGGTGCGGACGAACTCGGAGATCACGACGACGACAGTGTCGTGCCACTGCCGGCCGATCTCTGAGTGTCCGTCGTCGAGGGTGCGGCGTGAGGCGCTGGTGTCATAATCATGCTTCTATATGAAAGGCTGCCTTCAACATGGACCGCCCCCGCTTCCATATGAAAGGCTGCCTTTCATAAAGCTGTCGGATTGCCCGGCGCGGCTCTCGGCCGATTGCACCGCGGAGCTGCCGCGGACCGTCTGCAAAACGTCATTCCCGGCCATTTTACCGGCGGCTGCCGGGTACGGCTTGCCCCCCGCCGACTCCCGGTCTACTCCTGCCCCGACACAGCGAACGGGACGGTGACATGTCGAAGCAGGCGATGCGCGAGGAGACCGAGCGCCTGGTGCGGGAGGCGATCGAGCGTCGCGGCCTCACCATCAAGCAGGGCGACACCCGCATCGATGCGGTGTGCGGCAAGTGCGGCGCGACCAACAAGGTGACGGCCCCCAAGGGCGAGCACCGGGTGCGCTACACCTGCAAGGACTGCGGCCACGCCCAGGCGACCCTGTAGGCGTGACGCTGACGGGGTGACGTCGCGACCGGGCGCCGGCCGCGGCGCGGTTCACCTCTCCCCGGCGGGGAGAGGTCGGGTCTCGCGCGATCGCGCGAGATCCGGGTGAGGGGGGCGAGGCTGTCATCAGCGCCGTAAACCCTCACCCCGACGCGCTTCGCGCGTCGCCCCTCTCCCTCAGGGAGAGGGTTCAGCGCCGCTTCTACTCCGCCCCTTCCTTCGCGCCGAGGCCGTATTCCTGCAGCTTGTAGAGGAGCGCGCGGCGGCTGATGCCGAGCGCGATGGCGGTGCGGGCGCGGTTGCCGCCGTTGTGGGCGAGCGCGGCGCGGATCACCCTGGTCTCGAACTCGCCCACCAGCTCGCGCAAGGGGCGGCCGATCTCGACGCCGTCGAGCTCGGCGACGCTCTCGACGCCGGCGGCGGCGAGCGGGCTGCGCTCGGCCCGCACGCTGTCGGGCAGATCCTCGGGCAGGATCATGCTCGACGTGCTCATCACCACGGCGCGCTCGACCGCGTTGGCGAGCTCACGCACGTTGCCGGGCCACGGATAGGCGACCATGCACTCCATCGCGGCCGGGTCGAAGCCGCGGATGACGACGTCGTTCTGCGCCGCGAAACGCTCGAGGTAGTGCGCGGCGAGCAGGCGGATGTCCTCGGGCCGCTCGCGCAGCGGAATGGTCTTCAGCGTGACGACGTTGAGGCGGAAGAACAGATCCTGGCGGAACGTGCCGGCCTTCACCATGCTCTCGAGGTCGCGGTTGGTGGCCGCGACGATGCGCACGTCGGTCTTGATCGGCGCGGCGCCGCCGACCCGCTCGAACTCGCGCTCCTGCAGGACGCGAAGGAGCTTCACCTGCAGGCCGGTCGAGATCTCGCCGATCTCGTCGAGAAACAGCGTGCCGTGCTCGGCCTGCTCGAAGCGGCCGCGCCGGCGGCCGACCGCGCCCGTGAAGGCGCCCTTCTCGTGGCCGAAGAACTCGCTCTCCAGGAGGCCTTCGGGGATCGCGGCGCAGTTGACCTTGACGAACGGCCCGGTGGCGCGCGGTGAGCCGTAATGCACGGCGGCGGCGACCAGCTCCTTGCCGGTGCCGCTCTCGCCCTGGATCAGCACGGTGGCGTTGGAGCGCGCCACCTTGGCGACGGTCGCGCGCAGCTCCATCATGCGCGGATTGTCGGTGAGGATGCCTTCGGCGCCGTAGCGCTCCGACAATTCGCGCCGCAGCGACACGATGTCGGCCCGCATGGTGCGGATCTCGAGCGCGCGCCGCACCAGGACGCGGATCTCCTCGATGTCGAACGGCTTGATCACGTAGTCGAAGGCACCGTCCCGCATCGCCGTCACGGCGGTGCCGACCTCGGCGAAGGCCGTCATCAGGATCACGGCCGCACCGCGGTCGAGGGCGAGGATCGCCTTCATGGCGTCCAGCCCGTTCATCCGCGGCATGCGGATGTCCATCAGCACGACGTCGGCGTGGCGGCGGCGGAACGCTTCGGTCGCTTCCATGCCGTCGGCGGCCTCGGCGACCGCGCAGCCCTCCTTGGTCAGCACGGCGGCCAACATGCGGCGGATCGCCTCGTCGTCGTCGACGATCAGGACGGCGGGGGCGGGGACGTTCATGACACGGGCTCGGCTTGCTGCTGCGGCTGGTCGTGGTGGACGATCGGCAGCCTGATCTCGACCACGGTGCCCTTGCCGGGTGTGCTGTTGAACGTGATCACGCCGCCATGCGCATCGACGATGCGGTGGACCATGGCGAGGCCGAGCCCGGTCCCGGACGGCTTGGTCGAGAAGAACGGATCGAACACCTTGTCGAGGTTCTCGGGCGCGACGCCGACGCCGTCGTCCTTCACCGCGATGACGACGCGGTCGTCCTCGGTGCGGGTCGAGACGGTCACGGTGCCGCCGTCCGGGATCGCCTGGATGGCGTTGATGATCAGGTTGAGGAGCGCCTGCTTGAGCGCCTCGCCGTCCGCCTCGATGGTGGGAAAGCTGCCGTCGCAGTCGAGCGCGATGCGGGCGTCGGACTTGCCGCGCGCCAGGAACGCCATCTCCTTGATCAACTGGGCGACGTCGACCTTTCCGATGCGCGGCGGCTGCGGCCGCCCGAAGGCCAGAAGCTCGCCGACCAGATGGTTGAGACTGTCGACCTGGCGGATGATCAGCGGACCGTAGGCGCGCCACTCCTCCAGGCTCTCGCACTCGTCGAGATACTGGATGAAGCCGCGGATCGAGGTGAGCGGGTTCCTCACCTCGTGGGCGATGCCGGCGGTCAGCTCGCCGAGGGCTGCGAGGCGGTCGGCCCGCATCACCTGGATCATCAACCTCTCGCGCTCGCTCACGTCCTTGAGCACCACGACGGCGCCGATGCGCTGGCCGTCGCGGTCGCGCAGCACGCTCGAGGTCGCGTTGATGCGCAGCGTCTGGTCGGCGCGCGGCAGGTCGATGGTGACGGCGGTGTGGCCCCGGCCGGTTTCCAGCGTGTCGAGCAGCGCGCTGTCGACCGCGGCGTCCTCGGGAAACAGGCTCCTGTACGGCTTGCCGATCACGCTGCCGGCCTGCACGCCGTAGAGCTGCTCGGCGGCCGGGTTGACGGCCGTGACGCGGCCGTCGAGATCGACCGAGACGATCGCGTCCGCGACGCTGGCGAGAATGTTCTCGTTGAGCGAGCGCGCGTCGTCGAGCGCCTTCGCCATGCCGTTGATCGCCTCGACGATCTCGCCGAGCTCGTCGCGCAGCGGCGGGATCGGGCGGCGCAGGTCGCGCTTCATCGCGGCGAGCCCGTGGACGATCACGCCGACCTCGCGTGACAGCCGGCGCGACATCAGGCTGATGATGCCGAAGGCGACGACGAGACCGATGGCGCTCGCGAAGATCACGGCAGCGTCGATGGCGCTCGCCTGCGCCTCGATGGCCGACGAGAACTCGTTCGACCAGATGTATCCGATCGTCTCGTCGTTCCTCACGATCGGCAGCATGGCGTTGAGGATCGGCCCGCGCACCAGCGTGCCCATCTCGGCGCGCGGTCGCCCGATCTTCATCACGTCGCGACCCGGATGATGCGGCGGGATCGACAGGCCGACCGTGTCGGCGTGGTCGCGGCTCGGGCCGTAGGTGACGATGGCGTCGAGCCGGCGCGAGTAGTAGCCGACGCCGACGCCGGGCGCCGCGTCGGCGACCCGATCGGTGATGCCGGCGAGCTTCTTGTTGAGATGTCGGATCGCCGCCGCGCGATCGTCCCAGCCGGTCGGCAGATCGGCGATGAGCGCGTCGTAGCCGCCGCGGCCGAGCTCGAAGTCGAGCACGCGGGCGAGCGCGAAGAGCTTGTCCTCCTTCTCGCTGCGCAGCGCCTGACGGCCCTCGCGCTCGAGCGTCAGCCCGACGATGGCGATCGGCAAGGCGACGACGACGAGCGACGTGATCATCAGGCGGGCGCGCAGCGACCGCACCGGAACGAGACGGCGGAGATCGAGAAGACGCAACGGAACGCCTCGGGGGTCGGCGCCGTGCGGCGCCGTGGTCGGTTCGAGGCTTTATTGCGCCGCGCGCGCGCCGCGGCAAGTCGTGGAGTTTCGGATGCGGTATGCGCAGGGCGTCGCGTCCGGCACGCGCGTCCGCGGTGCGCGTCCGGTACGCGCGTCCGCGGCGCAATGCGGAGAACTACGCAGCGCGCAAGACGACACTGCGCAAGCTCTTGCGCAGCCGTGCACGGAACTGCGCGGGGGCGGCGCGCCGCTGCTGCGCTGCAGCAATCGCGGAAATGCCCGTGAAACCGACACATCTCGATGTGGCACGGGCTTTGCAGAACGGACCTCGTGGCACACATCCGGCGCCCGTCGCCGCGCTCGCGCGACGGTGATCCGCCGGACCGGTTCGAAGTCCAAGGAAAGGGATTCGTCATGTCCAAGGTCACCGCCCTCGAGGAGGCGGTCGCGAAAATTCCCGACGGCGCGACGCTGATGATCGGCGGCTTCATGGGAGTGGGCTCGCCGCACCGCTTGATCGACGAGCTGGTGCGCCAGGGCCGCAAGGATCTCACCATCATCGCCAACGACACGGCGCGTCCCGGCGTCGATATCGGCAAGCTGATCCGGGCCGGCGCCGTGAAGCGGCTGGTCGCCTCGCATATCGGCCTCAACCCCGAGACCCAGAAGCAGATGATCGACGGCCAGATCGAGGTCGAGCTGGTGCCGCAGGGCACGCTCGCCGAGCGCATCCGGGCCGGCGGCGCGGGCCTCGGCGGCGTTCTCACCGCGACGGGCGTCGGCACCACGGTCGCCGAAGGCAAGCAGACCATCGAGGTGAAGGGCAAGACCTTCCTGGTCGAGGAGCCGCTGCGCGCCGACTTCGCGCTGATCGCCGCCTGGCGGGCCGACTACTACGGCAACCTCTCCTACGAGCTGACCGCGCGCAACTTCAATCCGGTCATGGCGCTCGCCGCCGACACCGTGATCGCCGAGGCCGGCGAGATCGTGCCGGTCGGCCTGATCCCGCCCGATCAGGTCGAGACCGTCAGCGTCATCGTCGATCACCTCGTCGCCCG
Organism: Rhodoplanes azumiensis; assembly: GCF_042682915.1. Lineage (NCBI taxonomy): Bacteria > Pseudomonadati > Pseudomonadota > Alphaproteobacteria > Hyphomicrobiales > Nitrobacteraceae > Rhodoplanes > Rhodoplanes azumiensis. The sequence goes on from NZ_JBHUIW010000017.1 coordinate 128,703, forward strand.
GAGCCACTGACATGGACGAGAAGACCATCATCGCCAAGCGCGTCGCCCAGGAGCTTAAGAACGGCAACCTGGTCAATCTCGGCATCGGCCTGCCGACGTTGGTGACCAAGTATCTGCCCGACGGCGTCCAGGTGTTCTTCCAGTCGGAGAACGGCGTCATCGGCATGCAGCCGCTGCCCGAGCCGGGCGTCGCCGCCGACGCGCTCACCGATGCCGGCGGTACCCCGACCAGCATCATCCCGGGCGCCGGCGCGTTCGACAGCGTCACCTCGTTCTGCCTGATCCGCGGCGGCCATCTCGACGTCACGGTGCTGGGCGGCCTGCAGGTCGACGAGGCCGGCCAGCTCGCCAACTGGATGGTGCCCGGCAAGATGGTGCCCGGCATGGGCGGCGCCATGGACCTCGTCTCCGGTGCCAAGCGCGTCATCGTCGCGATGACCCACACGGCCAAGGGCGCGCCGAAGATCCTCAAGAAGTGCGACCTGCCGCTCACCTCGGTGCGCCGTGTCGACCTGATCGTCACCGAGCTCGCGGTGATTCAGCCGACCGACGAGGGCCTGGTGCTGCTCGAGGTCGCCGACGGCGTCACCGTGGAGCAGGTCGTCGCCGCCACCGAGGCCCGCCTGATCGTGCCGGCCACGGTTCCCACCATGCAGCTCGCTGCCTGACCGCCCCGAATCCTGACATCGATTGGGAGACGCACATGACCATGCAAGCGACCGGCGGCGTTGCGCCCGCCGCACCGAGCGGCGAGAAGCAGGGCCTGTTCGCCCGCATCGCCCTCGGCTTCACCGGCTGGGCCGAGAAGTGGTTCCCGGATTCCTTCATCTTCGCCGCGGTGGCGCTGGTGATCGTGGCGGCCGCCGCGATGGCCAACGGCGCCGGCCCGATGGCGGTGTCGAAGCAGTTCGGCGTCGGCTTCTGGAGCATCATCCCGTTCACGATGCAGATGGCCTTCGTCGCCATCACGGGCTACGTCGTCGCCAGCTCGCCGCCGGCGGCGCGTCTGATCGAGAAGCTCGCCGCCGTTCCGACCACGGGCCGTGGCGCCGTCGGCTTCGTCGCGCTGATCTCGATCCTCGCCTCGATGCTGAACTGGGGCCTCAGCCTGGTGTTCGGCAGCCTGTTGGTGAAGGCGCTGGCCGGCCGCAAGGAGCTGCGGATGGACTATCGCGCCGCCGCCGCGGCGGCCTATCTCGGACTCGGCGCCACCTGGGCGCTCGGCCTGTCGTCGTCGGCCGCGCAGCTGCACGCCAATCCGACGTCGCTGCCGCCCGCGCTGTTCAAGATGGTCGGCGTCATCCCGTTCACCGAGACGATCTTCCTGTGGCAGTCGATCGCGATGTTCGTGATCCTTCTGATCATCTCGGTGGCGATCGCCTTCGTGTCGGCGCCGGTCGGCGGCAAGGCCGTGACGGCGCAGGACATGAAGATCGACGTCGATCTCAAGACCGCGGCGCTGCCGCCGCGCGAGCGTCCCGGCGAATGGCTCGAGTACAGCCCGCTGCTCACCGTCATCATCATCGCGCTCAGCCTCGGCTGGATGATCGACGAGTTCACCTCGAAGTCGTGGATCACGGCGATCTCCGGCCTCAATACCTACAACCTGGTGTTCCTGATGCTCGGCTTCGTGCTGCACTGGCGGCCGCGGGCGTTCCTCAACGCCGTCGCCAAGGCGGTTCCGACCACGACGGGCGTGCTGATCCAGTTCCCGATCTACGGCTCGATCACCGCCATCATGGTGTCGGCGAAGGGCTTCGGCGGCCTGTCGCTGTCGGACCAGATCGCACACTTCTTCGTCGCGATCTCCACGCACGACACCTTCCCGGTGGTGATGGGCCTCTATTCGGCCATCCTCGGCCTGTTCATCCCGTCGGGCGGCGGCAAGTGGCTGCTCGAGGCGCCCTACGTGATGCAGGCGGCCATCGAGCTGAAGGTCCATCTGGGCTGGACCGTCAACGTCTACAACGCCGCGGAGGCGTTGCCGAACCTCATCAACCCGTTCTGGATGCTGCCGCTGCTCGGCATCCTCTCGCTGAAGGCGCGTGACATCGTCGGGTACACGTTCCTGCAGCTCGTTCTGCACATGCCGGTCGTGCTGTTCATGCTGTGGTTCTTCGCCCTCACGCTGGAGTATCGTCCGCCCTTCTTCCCATGACGCGACGGCGTTTCGGCGCCGGGCGCCCGGGCGGAGAACGCCCGGGCGTCCTCTCGGAAGACGACCCCCGCGAAGACCGCAGAGATGGCCATCGACAGCGCCATCGACGAGACAACTAAGAAGACCACGAGGAATGACTGCCATGACTGACGTCGTGATCGTGTCCGCGACCCGGACCCCGATCGGATCGTTCAACGGCACCTTGAGCCCGCTCTCCGCCGCCGAGCTGGGCCAGATCGTCATCGCGGACGCGCTGCGCCGCGCCGCGGTCGCCCCCGGCGAGGTCGACGAGGTGGTGTTCGGCCAGGTGCTCACCGCCGGCCAGGGCCAGAACCCGGCCCGCCAGGCGGCCGTCAAGGCCGGCATCCCGGTCGAGAAGACCGCGCTGACCGTCAACCAGGTGTGCGGCTCGGGCCTGCGCACCGTCGCGCTCGCCGCCCAGGCCATCGCCCTCGGCGACGCCTCGATCATGATCGCGGGCGGGCAGGAGAGCATGACGCGCTCGCTGCACGCGACCTATCTGCGCGCCGGTATCAAGATGGGCCCGGCCGAGGTGCTCGACACGATGATCCGGGACGGCCTGTGGGACGCCTTCAACGGCTACCACATGGGCAACACGGCCGAGAACGTCGCGGCGAAGTGGTCGATCACGCGCGAGGAGCAGGACGCCTTCGCGGCCGCCTCGCAGAACAAGGCCGAGGCCGCCCAGAAGGCCGGCAAGTTCAACGACGAGATCGTGCCGGTGACGATCAAGTCCAAGAAGGGCGACGTCGTCATGGCGGCGGACGAGTATCCGCGCGCCGGCGTCACCGTGGAAGGTCTCGCCAAGCTGTCGCCGGCCTTCGTCAAGGGCGGCACCGTCACGGCCGGCAACGCCTCGGGCATCAACGACGGCGCCGCCGCCCTGGTGCTGATGAGCGCCAAGGACGCCGCGGCCCGCGGCCTGACGCCGCTCGGCCGCGTCGCCTCCTGGGCGACGGCCGGCTGCGATCCCGCCGTCATGGGCATCGGCCCGGTGCCGGCGAGCCGCAAGGCGCTCGCCAAGGCCGGCTGGTCGGTCGCCGATCTCGACCTTGTCGAGGCCAACGAGGCGTTCGCGGCGCAGGCCTGCGCGGTCGGCCGCGAGCTCGGCTTCGATCCGGCGAAGCTCAACGTCAACGGCGGCGCCATCGCCCTCGGCCATCCGATCGGCGCCTCCGGGGCCCGCATCCTGGTGACGCTGCTGCACGAGATGGGCCGGCGCGGCGCCAAGAAGGGCCTCGCGACGCTGTGCATCGGCGGCGGCATGGGCGTCGCCATGTGCATCGAGCGCTGAGCGGACGCCGCCGGCCCCGGGAGCGCATCGTCGCTCCCGAGGGCCGCGGAACCTGCCACGCGGCCCGGGCGAGCTACCGCCCGGGCCGCGTCTTTTTGGGAGCGTGGGAGGCACGTGCCCGGGATCGGCCGACCGACGGCCGGCCCGCCGTGCATCGACCCGCGCCGCTGCCGCGGGCGGTCCGGTGTCGCTCCGGCTTGCGCCCCGCCGCCCGTGTGATAGAGCGGACACGATCGTTTCGCGGCGAGCCCCTTCGAGCCGCCGATTGTTTCGCCTCACGGTTCAGAGAGGAAACCTTAGGATGAAGAGACGTCAGTTCCTCGGCGCGCTCGCGGCCGGCTCCGCCGGCGCCGCCGCCGGCACGATCGCGTCGCCGGCCGTCGCCCAGTCGATGCCGGAGATCAAGTGGCGCATGACCTCGAGCTTCCCGAAGTCGCTCGACACGCTCTACGGGGCCGGCGAGCTGTTCGTGAAGCAGGTCGCCGAGATGACGGACGGCAAGTTCCAGATCCAGCATTTCGCGGCGGGCGAGATCGTCCCCGGCCTGCAGGCGCTCGACGCGACGTCCGGCGGCACGGTCGAGATGTGCCATTCGGTGTCCTACTATTACGTCGGCAAGGATCCGACCTTCGCGATCGCCGCGGCGGTGCCGTTCGGGCTCAACGCCCGCCAGCAGGCGGCCTGGCTGTTCCAGAACGGCGGCAACGAGAAGTTCAACGAGTTCTACAAGAAGTACAACATCTACGGCTTCCCGATCGGCAACACGGGTGCCCAGATGGGCGGCTTCTTCCGCAAGGAGATCAAGACCGCGGCCGATCTGCAGGGCCTGAAGATGCGGATCGGCGGCATCGCCGGGCAGGTGCTGCAGAAGGTCGGCGTGGTACCGCAGCAGCTCGCCGGCCCGGACGTCTATCCGGCGCTGGAGAAGGGCACCATCGACGCGGCCGAATGGGTCGGCCCCTACGACGACGAGAAGCTCGGCCTCGCCAAGGTCGCGCCCTACTATTACTACCCGGGCTTCTGGGAAGGCGGCCCGATGGTCCACGGCTATGTCAATCTCGACAAGTGGAACCAGCTGCCCAAGGCCTATCAGGCGATCCTGCAGAACGCCGGCCACGCCGCGACCAACTACATGATCACTCGCTACGACGCGCTCAACCCGCAGGGGCTGCGCAAGATCCTGGCGTCCGGTGGTCAGCTCCGCCCGTTCTCGAACGACATCCTCGACGCGTGCTTCAAGGCGACCAACGAGCTGTGGGCCGAGATCGGCGCCAAGAACGAGACGTTCAAGACCATGATGGCCGACATGCAGGCCTTCCGGAACGACGAGTACTTCTGGTGGCAGGTCGCCGAGTACAACTACGACACCTACATGATCCGCAGCCGCACCCGCGGCTGACCGGGGCGCGCCCCGCCGGATCACGTCGTGACGACGAAGCCCCGGAGCGCCGCTCCGGGGCTTTTCGATACGCCCCGCTGGAGGGTGGGCAAAGGTGCGCCGAAGGCGCGCCGTGCCCACGCCGATCATGCCATCGATGTCGAACGGCGTGGGCACGCTTCGCTTTGCCCACCCTACGGCGACGTGATGTCGCTTCGAGCCTATCTCAGATCCAACGCCGGCGGGCTGTCGGGCGGGGCGATCTGAATCTCGATGGTCTTGGGATCGACGGCCGGAGCCGAGCCCTTGTAGTGCATCACCAGCTGCGGGAACAGGATCACCAGCGCGACGCCGATCAGCTGGATGATCACGAACGGCACGGCGCCCCAGTAGATCTGGCCGGTGGTGATCGGTGCCGTCTCCAACCCGGTGACGCGGTCTTTGTAGGAGAATTTCGGCGCCACCGAGCGCAGGAAGAACAGGGCGAAGCCGAACGGCGGATGCATGAACGACGTCTGCATGTTGACGGCGAGGATGACGCCGAACCAGACGAGGTCGATCCCGAGCTTGTCGGCCACCGGGGCGAGCAGCGGGATGATGATGAAGGCGAGCTCGAAATAGTCGAGGAAGAACGCCAGCACGAAGACGAGCAGATTGACGAAGATCAGGAAGCCGACCTCGCCGCCGGGCAGCGAGGTGAGCAGGTGCTCGACCCACAGATGGCCGTTGACGCCGTAGAAGGTGAGCGAGAACACCCGGGCGCCGATCAGGATGAAGATCGCGAAGGCGGATAGCTTGGCGGTCGCGTGCACGGCCTGGCGGACCAGGCCGAGGTCGAGCCTGCGCTTGACCAGCGCCAGGATGACGGCGCCGACCGCGCCCATGGCGCCGCCCTCGGTCGGGGTCGCGACGCCGATGAAGATGGTGCCGAGCACCAGGAAGATCAGTGCCAGCGGCGGCACCATGACGAAGACGACCTGGCGGGCGATCTTGGACAGGACGCGCAGCCCGAACAGTCTCGCGACGATCGTGTCGAGGATCGCGAACGCGAACGCGAACAGCATCGCGAAGAACATCGTCAGCACGGCGAAGTCGGCACCCGAGGTCTTCGAGCCGCGCATCACCGCATAGCCGAAGGCGGCGCTGGCCAGCGTGAGGATCGCCAGCGAGGTCATGCCGCGCCGGCCGCTCTCCTCGCGGAAGCCGATCGCCTCGGGCGGCAGGCCTGGCGCCGCCTTCGGGAAGAGAGTCGAGACCAGGAACATGTAGCCGGCATAAAGGCCGGCCAGCATCAGGCCGGGCAGGAAGGCGCCCTCGTACATGTCGCCGACCGAGCGGCCGAGCTGATCGGCCATGATGATCAGGACGAGCGACGGCGGGACGATCTGGGCGAGCGTGCCGGAGGCCGCGATGACACCCGAGGCGACGCGGCGGTCGTAACCGTAGCGCAGCATGATGGGGAGCGAGATCAGCCCCATCGAGATCACCGAGGCGGCGACCACGCCGGTGGTCGCGGCGAGCAACGCCCCGACGAACACGACGGCGTAGCCGAGCCCGCCGCGGATGCGGCCGAACAGCTGGCCGATGGTGTCGAGAAGATCCTCGGCCATGCCGGATCGCTCGAGGATCAGCCCCATGAAGGTGAAGAACGGCACGGCGAGCAGCGTCTCGTTGCTCATCACGCCGAGCACCCGCTCGGGCATCGCCTGCAGAAAGTTCGGGCCGAACAGGCCGAGCTCGATGCCGATCAGGCCGAACAGGAGGCCGTTCGCGGCGAGCGAGAAGGCGACCGGATAGCCGAGCAGCAGGAAGACGACGAGCGCCCCGAACATGATCGGGGCCATGTTCTCGATCAGGAAAGCGGTCATGGTGCGGGTCCGGACGTCAGCGTTTGGCGCGGCCGGACTTCTCGGCCATGTCCTCGGCGTCCGCCTCGAAGGAGGACAGATGGCCGCCCGGTCCGCCATGCGGGTCCGGGATGCGGCCGACGATCACGGCGATCCGCTTGATCAGCTCGGAGAGGCCCTGGACGAACAACGCGGTGAAGCCGGCGAACACCAGGAACTTGGCCGGCCATTGCGGCAGGCCGCCGGCGTTGGAGGACTGCTCGCCGATGCCGATGAGCTGTGTCCACCACGTGATCAGGCCGCGCAGCCAGGCGTCGGGCGGCCCGGCGAACGCCGCCGGAAAGGCCGTGAACGCGGCGGCTACCTGATCCCAGCTCGGCGCCGACTTCACGAAGAACGGCCAGCTCGTCACCATCATGACGACGCACAGCGGCAGCAGGAAGAGCGCGTGGCCGATCAGCTCGATGGTGTTGCGCAGGGCGCGCGGGAACCGGGTGTTCACGATGTCGATTCGGATGTGCTCGTTGTCGAGCAGCGTCCACGGCGCGCACATCAGGAAGACGGCGCCGAACAGCACCCATTGCAGCTCGAGCCAGGCGTTCGCCGAGACGCCCAGCGTCTTGCGCACCACCGCGTTGACGGCCGAGACCAGGATGGCGGCGAGGATCAGCCAGCTCAGCGCGCGCCCGAGGCGCGCATTGACGGCATCGATCAGGCGGCTGAGGCCGAGTAGGGCGGTCACGGGATCACCTGCGCGACGGGATCGCAGCGTCGCGAGGCGGCGCGCTCCACGGATCATCGGTCCGGCGCGGATGCGTCCAGACGGCGGCCTTTCGCATAGGGCGGATCAAACCGCAGCGTCAACCCCGCCGTTCCGGACCCCGCCATGCTGCGATGCGGGAGGGCAGCCGGTCGTTTCGGGGCGCGGGCGACAGCCCGCGCCCCCGAAATCCAGCGGCGGACGCCGCATGAGCAGCTCGATTCCGGGTTCGTGCACCTCCCGCCGCACACCCCGGAGTGATGGGGCCGAAGTTCTACCCGCCCGTCACGCTCATGTGGCGGGCGACGGCGGGGCGCTTGGTGGTGCGGTC
>NZ_JBHUIW010000018.1:0-132156 GCF_042682915.1 Rhodoplanes azumiensis
GCTCACCCGCCCAGGGAATCCCCCGGCGATTCAGCCACACCGAAAACCGCTCTAGCTCGCGTCCGTCCTGATCTTCCGGATTCCGACGTTGCTTCAATGAGGCCGCGGCTGTTTGGCCGCGGAAGTCCACGGCAACTGCTTCGGCGTACCGGACTATTCGCGTAAGCTTCAATGAGGCCGCGGCTGTTTGGCCGCGGAAGTGCCGCTGCTCTGCATGGCGACGAACTCGGGCTCGGATCGGCTTCAATGAGGCCGCGGCTGTTTGGCCGCGGAAGTCTATCCACTCCCTGACTCTCATGAATATGAGATTATTATGCTTCAATGAGGCCGCGGCTGTTTGGCCGCGGAAGTGCCAAGTCCCTCGCGGCCGGCGAGACCGCCGCCGAGCGCTTCAATGAGGCCGCGGCTGTTTGGCCGCGGAAGTCTCCTCGCCGTCCACCCCGCGACGCGGCTGATCGTCTACGCTTCAATGAGGCCGCGGCTGTTTGGCCGCGGAAGTCGGAGCAGTTCGAACCGCGCGTGATGGCGCTGCTCGACGCTTCAATGAGGCCGCGGCTGTTTGGCCGCGGAAGTCCCGATCGTGAGAGCGTGCGCCGCGCGGGCGGCGGTGCTTCAATGAGGCCGCGGCTGTTTGGCCGCGGAAGTCGTTCACGCTCCCCAGGATCGTGATCAGGCGCTCGGTGGTGCTTCAATGAGGCCGCGGCTGTTTGGCCGCGGAAGTCGATCGGATTGGAAACGGGAGCTGAAGAACTCGAACGCTTCAATGAGGCCGCGGCTGTTTGGCCGCGGAAGTTCGACGATCTCGACCGCTATGCCTTCACGCTCGTCGGGCTTCAATGAGGCCGCGGCTGTTTGGCCGCGGAAGTCCTGCATCGACGACTGGGGTCCGCTGCTGCTGATCGAGCTTCAATGAGGCCGCGGCTGTTTGGCCGCGGAAGTGCCCTAGTTGCCTCAGCATGGGGGAACAAGAACAGTGGCGCTTCAATGAGGCCGCGGCTGTTTGGCCGCGGAAGTCTAGAATGAAAGAAAAGTCAATGGAAATTCTTGGTGGCTTCAATGAGGCCGCGGCTGTTTGGCCGCGGAAGTCAGGATGGGTGCCAAGGGCGTCGGCACACGCTTCTAGGCTTCAATGAGGCCGCGGCTGTTTGGCCGCGGAAGTCCCGGGTGACGCGGTCGTGCTCACGCCGCACGTTGCAGCTTCAATGAGGCCGCGGCTGTTTGGCCGCGGAAGTCCTCGCGGAGCGCGCGCACGACCGGCCAGCCGCACTCGCTTCAATGAGGCCGCGGCTGTTTGGCCGCGGAAGTCGCTATGGCCCGGACGCGGTGGTCGGCGTCGCCTACTTGCTTCAATGAGGCCGCGGCTGTTTGGCCGCGGAAGTCGAGAGACGCCGTGAACAAGAAGTCCCCGAACCCCATCGAGCTTCAATGAGGCCGCGGCTGTTTGGCCGCGGAAGTGTCTCGCTCGTGTAGACGTGCGGGTCGTCCTCGCCCTTGCTTCAATGAGGCCGCGGCTGTTTGGCCGCGGAAGTGTTCGATGCTGGCGCTGCGCCACGACCTGATTTTGCAGAGCTTCAATGAGGCCGCGGCTGTTTGGCCGCGGAAGTCGCGGCCTCGACACGCTGGTTCAGCAGGGCCGCAACCTGCTTCAATGAGGCCGCGGCTGTTTGGCCGCGGAAGTCGTTCGTGCTTTCCGCGATCATCACCATCGGTCGTCTCGCTTCAATGAGGCCGCGGCTGTTTGGCCGCGGAAGTCGGCCGGCTCGCAAGCCGCCGGGGCGGCTGGCGATTTCGAGCGGATCGCGAGCGCTCCGAAAAAAAGCCGCCCGGCGGCGGGCCGGAGGCTTCGATCCACGCTTCACGATGTCAAACAACCCTCGCTGGCGCAAGCGGATTTCGGCCTGCGAGCGCTCCCGGGGGGTTCGGCACCACCGCAGCGCTCGCGCGGCAGCGGCGGCTCCTCCCGCGACGCCGGCGAAAACTATATCACCACGGCGGACCGCTGCACCGGCCGGAAGCTTTTCCCCAGGCTTTCCACCCGCGGGTCGATCTTGTCGGCGGGGCCGAGATCGAGGATCAGCACATGGTCGTGGTCGGCGCGGATGACCTCCTCCAGCCGACGCGCCAGCTCGGCGCGGCGACGCGCCGTCAACCGGCACTGGAAGACCGAGAGCTGCAGCCACCGGCCGTAGCCGTTCATCAGCTTGAACACCCGGCGCCAGCGCTTCTCGTCGGCGATGTCGTAGGTGACGACGTAGAGCCGCTCGTCGATCACGATCCCCTCCTCGCGGGTGCGTGCCGGTTCGCCGCCGCCCCGGTCGCGTCGCGCGGTCCCCCTCCCCGCCCCTCCCCCGCACGCGGGGGAGGGAGACGAGCCGAACGCGCCCTCCGTCCCCGGACCAGCCGTCACCGCACCAGATAGTGCGGATAGTCGTCGATCTCGCCGGCGAGATGGCGGGCGAGCAGACGTGCCTGCACCTCGAGCAACCGGCGCATCGCGACCCGGTAGCCGAACACCGGATGCGTCACCTCCTGGTCGAGGCGGCGCTCGTAGGCGGCGATGAAGGCGCGCTTGGCCGCCGGCTTCAGGGTCACGGCCGGACCGGCGGCGGTGAAGCCGTCGGGCTTCACCTCGCCGTTGTTGATCACCTGGATGACGGTCGAGTCGGCGAGGATCGGCCGGAACGGCTCCATCATGTCGAGGGCGAGCGCGGCGCGGCCGAAGCGCGGCTTGTGATAGAAGCCGAGATAGGGATCGAAGCCGACACCCGACAGCACCGTGTGCCAGGTGCGGGTGAGCAGCGCGTAGCCGAAGGACAGCATCGCGTTGACCGGATCGGCCGGCGGACGCCGCGTGCGCTTCTCGAACGCGAACTGAGGAAATTTTTGCGCGGCGTCGCCGAGCATGGTGTCGAAGAGGCGAAAGTAGCGCGCCGCCGCCTCGCCTTCGAGGCCCAACAGCTCCGCCTCGGTCGGCGCGTGCAGGGCGCGGTCGGCGAGCCGCGCCATCGCCTCGAGCGCGCCGTCGCGCGCCGCCTCGTCGCCGGCCTTGAAGTTGCGGCGCAGGAACACGCGGGCGTTCCTGATCTTGGCGGCGACGAGCGTGCGCGCGAAGCCGAGCGCGCGACGCTCGTCGAAGGCGGCGCGATACTGGGCGATGCGGATATTGACGTTGCGGTGGCCGGTCGAGACCGTGTGGCCGAGCACCCAGCCGCCCGCCGACGCCCAGGTGACCGGGATTTCCTCGCGCAGCAGCGCCGTGACGGTCGGTCCCGTCACCGAGACGGGGCCGTGCAGCACCAGCTCGGAGACCTCGCCGATCGGCACCTCGGTCTTCACGTCGTCGGTCTCGATCACCAGCGTCTCGCCGGATTTGCGCACGCGCGCGCCCGGCTCCTGCACGTAGAGCGGCAGCGCCGCGTCGGCGGACGGGTTGAGCGGGCGCGGCGCCAGGCCCTTGCGGAAGAACGACACCTCGTCGGGCAGGCAGATGCCGGCGAGCGAGCACTTGGTGCATTTCGGGTTGTCGAGCAGCGGCGGCGGAAGCTTGCCGGCCGCGGCGGCGAGGCGGAGCTGGGAGATCGCCGTGCGGGTCTCGGCTCTCAGCTCGGCGTCGAGACCGATGCGCACGCGCTCGCGCGAGCCGGCGTACCAGATCGCGCCTTCGGTCACGCGATAGCCGGCGTCCTCCAGGATCAGCGCCTGGGCGCAGACCTGCACGCGCTCCGGCGCGTAGGCGCCTTCGGCGACATGCGGTCGTTTGCCCTTCTTGGTGTCGATCGGCGTGACGACGCCGTCCTCGCCCTCCACCAGATCCATCTTGGCGATGATGCCGAGCGTTTCGGACGCGAGCGTCACCGCGCGAACGGTGAAATCGGGCTTGTCGTCGACCGCCTCGGCGGCCGGCAACCTGCCGCCGCCGGCATCGACCCGCACATGGGCGCGCCGCCCCTCCTCGGTGTCACCGGAGTCGGCCCATTCCCCGTCCACCCACTCGAGGAACGCAAGGCGCGGGCAAAAAACCCACTCGTTGACCATCCGCACCGGTACCAGCGGCGTCTCGGCCGTCGCCGGCGGCGCCGGCAGGTCGAAGGAGAGCTGGATGGACATGATGCATCCCCTGGGTTGCGCCAACATCTCGATCGTCACTTAGACGAGAGGCATCGAGGCTGTCCAGAGAGCGATCGTCTCGCGACCTTGCGGATCCGGCGACCGCGATCGAGCACCACATGGAGAACCGGGGCCGGCGCCGCGTGATCTCGTCCCGTTCAACGGCGGCCGCAACCGCGTCTACGCGGTACTGTCACGCAAGCGCCCGTTGACGCTCGCCATGGTTCGCCGCCGGCATGAAGGCCTCGGCATTCCAGCCGAACCGCCGATCGAGGGGGGTGGGAAGGCGGGGTGAGACGGGGAGCCGAGGCCCCCGCTCTCCGAACGGCGCCTCGCAGGCGGAAGGCGTGCTCGGTTCACCGAGACGGTGTCGGCCATCGGCGTCGGGAGCCGGCGCCGCCTGACGACCCCACGCCCGAGTTCGGACGGCACGGTCGAACTCTGGAATTCGACTGTCGCCACGACAGGACGAAGAACGACGTCGACCTGATGTCGAACTGCCAGCCCGGCTTCCGGGCGATGGCCGGCACGCGCGGAAACGTTGGGCGATTCCATGGAACCGAACTGCAAGATCACCCGAGAGCCCGTGTTCCCCGGACGCTCGATGACGACGCGCTCGTCCAGCAGGACGCGCGGGGTCCGCGCCGCCGACACCCGTAAGATCACGTCGTTCTCGTGAAGCACCTTGCAGTGCTTCGGGCCGTGAAGCAGCGCCGGGGAAGCACTGGTGGGGTCCGAGGGCGGGAACACGGCGGTCACGGGGCACGCGATGCGGTGGCCTCCCAGCCGCCCCCGTGTCAGGGGCCGCGCAGCCGATAGCCGATGCCGGTCTCGGTCAGGATGTGACGAGGCTGCTCGGGATCGGCCTCGATCTTCTGTCGAAGCTGGCGCACGTACACGCGCAGGTATTGAGCGTCGGTGTGCTCGTCCCACAGCTCGCCGAGCAGATACTTGTGGGTCAGCACCTTGCCGGCATGGAGCACGAGGAGGCGCAGGAGATCGTACTCCTTGGGCGACAGCTTCACGTCGCGCTCTCCGACACGCACGATGCGGCGGACGAGATCGACGCTGAGATCCCCTGCCCGGAACACCGGCCGCTCGCCTTGCACCTGCAACTGATGACGCATCGCGGCCCGCATGCGCGCCAGCAACTCTTCCATGCCGAACGGCTTCGTCACGTAATCGTCCGCCCCGAGGTCGAGCGCCTCCACCTTGCCGGCCTCGTCGTCGCGGCTCGACAGGATGACGATCGGGATGCGCTCGTTGCGTCCCCGAATCGCGCGGAGAAGCTCGAGGCCGGTGATGTCGGGCAGACCCAGATCGAGAAGAACCAGGTCGGGATTCTCGGCGAGCATCGTCAACGCCGTCTTTCCGTTCGGCGCTTCGAGAACGTCGTAGCCCTGCGTCCCCAACCCCATTCGCAAGAGCTTGCGGATCGGCGGCTCGTCGTCGATCACCAGCACCTTGATGCCGGCGCTCATGCGGCGGACTCCAACGTCCTGGCGCCGATCCGGACCGGCAGCGTGATCGTCAGCACGGCGCCGGGCCGATCGATGCGGTTGGCCGCCGTGAGCGTCCCGTGCATGGCCTCGACGAAGCCTCGGGCGATCGCCAATCCGAGGCCGGTGCCGGCGCGCACATGGTCCCCCTTGTTGACACGGAAGAACTTGTCGAAGACGCGCTCGAGGTCGGGTTCGGGAATGCCGGGCCCTTCGTCCATCAGTCGGACGAGGACGGTCCGGTCCACCCGGCCGGCTTCGATGCGGATGCGGGATCCCTCGGCCGTGTACTTCGCAGCGTTGTCGAGCAGGTTGAACAGCGCCTGCTCGAGCAGCACCGGGTCGACGTCGAGCATCGGCAAGTCGGACTGGAGGTCCACTTCGACCGAATGGCGTGCCAAGATCTTTCCCGCGCGGCGGAGCACGCTTCCGACGATGTCGGCGAGGTCGTGGGGAGCGCTGTTCGGCACGATCGCACCGGATTCGAGCTTCGTCATGTCGAGCAGGTTGGCGATGAAGCGATTGAGCCGCTCGGACTCGTCGACGATGGTGGCCAGCAGCTCGGTCTTCTGGCCCTCGCTCAACGAGCCGCCCAGCTCCCGCAGCGCGCCGGCCGCGCCCAGCACCGCGGCGAGCGGCGTCTTGAGATCGTGCGAGATCGAGGTGAGCAGCGCCTGGCGGAGACGGTCCGCCTCGATGGTGCGCTTGGCGTTGTCCATCGCCTCGACGAGATTCACCCGCTCGATCGCGAGCGCGCCCTGGTCGATCAGGGCGTCGAGCAGGCGCCGCTCGTCGGGGGTGAGCAGGGGCCCGGTTCGGTCGCTGTCGATGCCGATCACGCCGACGATCCCGCGGCCGGTCCTCATCGGCAGGAACAGGCGGGTGGCCCCCGGAAGCGTTTCGGAGCTGCGCCCCGCCGGACGGTTGCTCTCCCACGCCCATTTGGCGGCGGCGAGATCCTTGTCGCCGAGCGTATCCTCGGGAGGATAGCCGGCCTTGACCGCGATCGTGGAGCCTTCCGGCAGAAGTACCACCACGCGCACCCGGAGCATCAGCGCGACCTGGTAGACGGTCGCCCACAGCACGTCGTCCAGGGTGCCGACCCCGGCGAGCTTGCGGCTGAAGCTGTAGAGCTGCTCGGTGTCGCGGGCGCGGTCCATCGCGGCGACCGCCTGGCTCCGGACACGTCCGGCGACATGCGATACGAGGATCGCCAGCACGGTGAAGAACAGGAAAGCCGCGACGTTGGTCGGGTCGGCGATGGTGAAGGTGTGGAGGGGCGGGAGGAAGAAGAAGTTGTAGCAGAGCGAGGCCGCCATGCTGGCGATCAGCGACGGAATCAAGCCGCGCGCGACCGCGACACCGACGACGGCCGTCAGAAAGACGAGGTCGATGGTCTCGACCCCGACCCACGGGCGAATCAGGATCCCGGCACCGAGCGCCACGGCGACCGCGGCGAGGGCCGACGCATAGCCCATCCAGTCGCGCCCCGCCCGTCGCCGGCTCGTCTTCACCGTCTTCTGCGGGATCGGATCGCCGGCGATGTCGTCGCCCGCGATGACGTGCACGCTGATGTTGCCCGCACGGCGAACGAGGTCGTGGACCACCGAGCCGTACACGATCTCGTGCCATCGCGTCCGCGACGACTTTCCGACCACGATCTGGGTGACGTTGTTGGCGTGCGCCCAGGACACGATGTCGTCGGCGATTCGCTTGTCGCTGCGCGGGATCGTCGCCGTCTCGCCGTCGAGCGTCTGCGCGAGGCGCAGCGTGTCGGCGATGCGATCACGCTGCACGTCGTCGAGCCGATGGCTCCGATGGCTTTCGATGTGGAGCGCGGTGAACGGGCCACGCAGCCGATCCGCGAGCCGCTTGCCGTAACGCACAAGACCGGCCGACCGCGGATCCTCCGAGATACAGACCAGAACGCGCTCGCCGGCCGGCCACGGCCCCGGAATGGCGCGCGCTTTCATCTGGCTGAGCAGTTGCTCGTCGACCCGCTCGGCGGTGCGGCGCAGCGCGAGCTCGCGCAGCGCGGTCAGGTTCGCCGGCGAGAAGAAATGCTCCAACGCACGCTCGGCCTGCTTGGGGACGTAGACCTTGCCTTCCTTGAGACGCTGGATCAGGTCGTCCGGCGTGAGGTCGATCAGCTCGATCGCGTCGGCCCGGTCGAACACCGAGTCGGGGATCGTCTCGCGCACCCGCACGCCGGTGATCTGGGCGACGACGTCGTTCAGGCTCTCCACATGCTGCACGTTGACGGTCGTGAAGACGTCGATGCCGGCGTCCAGCAGTTCCGCGACGTCGAGGTGACGCTTCGGGTGCCGGCTTCCCGGCGCGTTGGTGTGGGCCAGCTCGTCGACGAGCACGAGCCGCGGCCGGCGCGACAGGATGGCGTCGAGGTCCATCTCGTCGAGAGTCTGGCCTCGGTACTCCATCCGCTTGCGCGGGATCACCTCGAGGCCGTCGAGCAGCGCCTGCGTCTCGACGCGGCCGTGGGTCTCGACCACTCCGACGACGACGTCGATGCCTTGGCGCAGCTTCGCGCGGGCACTCTGCAGCATCTCGTAGGTCTTGCCGACCCCCGGGGCCGCGCCGACGAAAATCTTCAGCCGGCCGACGCCCGCCTCTTCGCGGCGGGCCGCGTCGAGCAGGGCGTCGGGCGAAGGTCGCTGGGTCGGGTCGCGCCGGTTGTCCGCCATGGCCGGATCATATCACCTCGGTCGGCCGGGTCACCGGCGGTCGTGTGCGAGCTGCTCCAGCGCCAGGTTCAGGGCGAGAACGTTCACCCGCGGCTCGCCCACGATCCCCAGGAATCGGTCCTCGACATGGGATCTGACCAGGTCTCTGACGCGCGCCTCCGCCAGGTCGCGGGCCTTGGCGACCCGAGGCACCTGGAACTCCGCCGCCGCCTGCGAGATGTGCGGATCGAGACCACTCCCCGAGGCGGTGACGAGGTCGACCGGCACGGGGGAGCCCGGGTTCTCCTTGCGGAGCGCCTCGACGTCGCCCCGGACGCGCTCGGCCAGCGCCTTGCTGGTCGGGCCGAGATTCGAGCCCATCGAGTTCGCGGCATTGTAGGGCGCGGCCACGCTCTTCGCGGGATCGGCGGGGTCGGGCCCGGTGGTGGCCGACGGGCGGCCGTGAAAGAACCGATCCTCGGTGAAGTTTTGACCGATCAGGATCGATCCGACCACCTTGCCGTCCCGCTCGATCAGGCTGCCCTGCGCCTGATCCGGAAAGACCAGGCCGGCCACGCCGGTCATGGCGAGCGGATAGGCGAGGCCGGTGATCGCGGTGAGCAGGACGGTCAGCACGATCGCGGGGCGTAGTTCACGGAGCATGTCTTGTTTCCTCAGAAGAGATGGAGCGCAGTGACGACGAGGTCGATCGCCTTGATGCCGATGAACGGCACGACGATGCCTCCGCCCCCGTAGATCAGCAGGTTTCGGCGCAACAGCGGGCCGGCGCCGATCGCCCGGTAGCGCACGCCCTTCAGGGCGAGCGGAATCAGCGCCACGATGATCAGCGCGTTGAAGATGATCGCCGACAGGATCGCGCTCTGCGGGCTCGCGAGCCCCATGATGTTGAGCGCTCCGAGCTCCGGATGGACGCCGAGGAAGATCGCCGGGATGATCGCGAAGTACTTCGCGACGTCGTTGGCGATCGAGAAGGTTGTCAACGCCCCGCGGGTCATCAGCAGCTGCTTGCCGATCTCGACGATCTCGATCAGCTTGGTCGGGTTGGAGTCGAGGTCGACCATGTTGCCGGCCTCGCGCGCCGCCTGGGTGCCGGTGTTCATGGCGACACCGACATCGGCCTGGGCGAGCGCCGGGGCGTCGTTCGTCCCGTCGCCGCACATCGCGACGAGCTTGCCCTTGGCCTGCTCCTCGCGGATCAGCCGCAGCTTGTCCTCGGGCGTCGCCTGCGCGAGGAAATCGTCGACCCCGGCCTCGGCCGCGATCGCGGCTGCCGTCATCGGGTTGTCGCCCGTGATCATCACGGTGCGGATGCCCATCCGGCGCAGCTCGGCGAAGCGCTCGCGGATGCCGCCCTTGACGACGTCCTTGAGCTGGATGACTCCGAGCAGCCGGCCGTCCTTGGCGACCGCCAACGGGGTGCCGCCCGCCCTGGCGACCTCGTCGGCGATCGCCTTGACCTCGCGGACGGCGTCCGGGCTCACCCCGAGACGGAGCGCACGAGCGGCGCCGCCCTGGACGGCCGCCGCCGGCGGAGCACTGAGAAACGCCAGGACCGCGTCGACCGCCCCTTTGCGGACCCAGGACGCGCCGACCTCCATGCCGCTCATCCGGCTGTGCGCCGTGAACGGAATCGACCGCCCCTGCAGCTCGGCGAGATCGCGGCCGCGAATCCCGTGCTTCTCCTTGGCGAGCACCACGATCGAGCGCCCCTCCGGCGTCTCGTCGGCCAGGGAGGCGAGCTGGGCGGCATCGGCCAGCTCCGCCTCGGTGACGCCCGATATCGGCCGGAAGGCGGTCGCCTGGCGATTGCCCAACGTGACGGTGCCGGTCTTGTCCAGCAACAACGTGTCGACGTCGCCCGCCGCCTCGACCGCATGCCCGGACATCGCGAGCACGTTGAAGCGCACCAACCGATCCATGCCGGCGATGCCGATCGCCGACAGAAGCGCCCCGATGGTGGTCGGGATCAGGGTGACGAACAGCGCCACCAGCACGACGACGGACACGGCGCCACCGGCGTAAGCGACGAAGCTCGGGATCGTCGCGACCGCGAACACGAAGATGATCGTCATCCCGGCGAGCAGAATGTTGAGGGCGATCTCGTTCGGTGTCTTCCGGCGCGCCGCCCCCTCGATCAGTGCGATCATGCGATCGAGGAAGGACGAGCCCTTGGCCGCGGTGATGCGCACGACGATGCGGTCGGAGATCACGGTCGTGCCGCCGGTCACGGCCGAGCGGTCGCCGCCGGACTCGCGGATCACCGGCGCCGATTCGCCCGTGATCGCCGCCTCGTTGACCGAGGCCATTCCCTCGATCACCTCGCCGTCGCCGGGGATCACGTCGCCGGCCTCGACAAGCACGAGGTCGCCGGGGACGAGATCGTCGGCCCAGGCGATCTCGTAGAGCTCGCGGTTGTCCGGCAAGAGGAGCTTCTTGGCCTTGGTCTGGGTGCGGGTCTCGCGCAGCGCGTCGGCCTGCGCCTTGCCGCGCCCCTCGGCGACCGCCTCGGCGAAGTTCGCGAACAGGAGCGTGAACCAGAGCCAGGCCACGATCTGCGCCGTGAAGGCGATGTGCTCGCCGCCGGTCGCGACGTCGCGGGCGAGCAGCACCGTGGTCAGCAACGCCACCACCTCGACCACGAACATCACCGGATTGGTGATCATCTTCCGCGGGTCGAGCTTCTCGAAGGACGCCGCCACCGCGGCCGCGATGATCCCGGGGTCGAGGAGGGTCGACGGACGGACCCGCTTGTTGACGATGAAGGTCGGCATGTCGAAGCTCCGGAGGTCAGATCTCAGAACAGGGCATCGGTGCGCATCGCGAGATGCTCGGCGACCGGTCCGAGCGCGAGCGCCGGGAAGAACGTGAGCCCACCGATGATCACGATCACCCCGACCAGAAGGCCGACGAACAGGCCACCGTTGGTCGGGAACGTGCCGGAAGACGCCGGCACCACCTTCTTCGCGGCGAGCGAGCCGGCGATCGCCATCGCGGGCACGATGACGAAGAATCGGCCGACGAGCATCGCGACGCCGCCGGTCAGGTTGTAGAACGGCGTGTTCCCGGTGAGCCCGCCGAAGGCCGACCCGTTGTTGGCCGCTTGCGACGAATAGGCGTACAGCACCTCGGAGAAGCCGTGCGGGCCGGCGTTCCCCATCGACGCGACGGCGGGCGGGAACACGACGGCGACCGCGGTCCAGCCGAGCATCATCAGCGGCAGGCACAGGATCGCCAGCATGGCGAGCTTGACCTCGCGGGCCTCGATCTTCTTGCCGACATACTCCGGCGTGCGCCCGACCATCAGGCCGGCGACGAACACCGTGATCACGACGAAGATCAGCATGCCGTACAGGCCCGCGCCGACGCCACCGACGATGATCTCCCCGAGCTGCATGTTGATCAGCGGGATCATGCCGCCGAGCGCCGTGAACGAGTCGTGCATCGCGTTCACGGCACCGCAGGACGCCGCCGTGGTGATCACCGCGAACAGCGCGGAGAGCGCGATGCCGAACCGCACCTCCTTGCCTTCCATGTTGCCGCCGGCGAGCGCGAGATCGTTCAGCGTCGCGGTGCCGGCCGCCTCGGCCCAGTACGTCACGGCGACGCCGACGACGAACAGGACGCCCATGGCGGCCAGGATCGCCCATCCCTGACGCTGGTCGCCCACCATGCGGCCGAACACGTTGGTGAGCGCCGCGCCGAGCGCGAAGATCGCGACCATCTGGACGAGGTTCGACAGCGCGGTCGGATTCTCGAACGGGTGCGCCGCGTTGGCGCCGAAGAATCCGCCGCCGTTGGTGCCGAGCATCTTGATGGCGACCTGCGAGGCGACCGGACCGACCGCGATGGTCTGCTTTGCGCCCTCCAGCGTGGTCGCCTCGACATACGGACCGAGCGTCTGCGGAATGCCCTGCCACACGAGGAAGAGCGCGACGACGATCGATATCGGCAGCAGGACGTGGAGCGTGCAGCGGACGAGATCGACCCAGAAGTTGCCGACCGTCGTCGCCGAGCCGCGGGCGAAGCCACGAATCAGGGCGAATGCGATGGCGATGCCGGTCGCGGCGGACACGAAGTTGTGCACCGTCAGACCGGCCATCTGAGCGAGGTACGACAGCGTGCTCTCGCCGCCGTAGTTCTGCCAGTTGGTGTTGGTGAGAAAGCTGACGGCGGTGTTGAAGGACAGTTCCGGCGGCACCGCCGCCATGCCCTGCGGGTCGAGCGGCAGCAGCCCCTGCAGGCGCAGCAGCGCGTAGAGCGTCGCGAATCCGGCGACGTGGAACAGCAGCATCGCGATCGTGTAGGTCAGCCAATGCTGCTCGCGCGTCTCGTCGACGCCGGACACGCGATAGAGCGCGATCTCGATCGGCCGCAGCACCGGCGACAGCGGCGTCCACTCGCCCGTCAGCACGCGGGTCATGTACCAGCCGAGCGGTTTTGTCAGCGCGACGACGATCGCGCAGAAGATCGCGATCTGCAGCCATCCGATCAGGGTCATGGCGAGCCCCTCAGAACCGCTCCGGCTTCAGCAACGCGAAGCCGAGATAGAAGAGGAGACCGGCGGTCACGGCGGCGCCGAGCCAGTAATCGAGGATCATGGGCTGTCCTTTCACAGTCGCTCGCAGGCGTAGGCGTAGCCAATCGTCAGGCCGAGCAGGCCGAGGCCGATCGCGAGCACGACGATGTCCATCATGGATGTTGCTCCTGCGGCACGGCGGACGTCGTCCTGCATCCGCACCTCGTTTCGCCGCGACCGCGCGGATCCTTGCGTCGAGACCCGCGTCGCCGGCGCACTTCAGATGGCATGCCGCACCGTATGAATTCGAGAGGGGTCGGCGAGCCGCCATATAGGAATTCCATAAGGATCCGGCCGCCTGTCGGGACGCCGGGGAAAGCCGCGATCCTGCGCCACGCCGTCCCTTGCGCGAGGTCGCGTCCGCCGACGGCTTCTTCGCTGGCGAGGGCGGCGTGCCGGACTTGTCGGGCGTCTTCGGCGGCAGCCCGAACTTCGCCTCGAGCTTCGCCCCGAGCTTCTCCACCTGCGCCGTCGGCATCTCCGCCGGCCGGGCCGGAACCGGCGGGATCAACGCGTCCTGGTCGAGCGACTCGAAAGCCTCGCGAGTCATCTCGTCCTCGAACAGGATCCGTAGGTCCAGTCAAAGACCGTCTCCGGACGCGCCTGCGGCGATACCCCGAGCAATTGCCTCGGATATCCGAAGACCGTCGGTGAGACCGGGGCGCGGCCGACGACGCGGCTTCGCCGTGGACCGTCATATCCGCGGTGAGGCAACCGGCCGACATTCTCGCCTGATCACGACGCTGCCGTGGCGCTCGCGGACTCGCCCGGGCGCCCGCGTATCACCCGATCTCGGCCGTCGCCTTCGCCGGCGCCACCGACCGACGACCGTCCGTTCGGTCCAGCGCCGCCGGCACGACCGAATCGCCAAGGCCTGCCTCGTCGCAATTCTCCGCCTCCTTGCGAAGGCACGCCTCGACCACGGCGACGAAGCGCGCCGCCACCGGCGACGGATGCGGCGAACGCACGGCGAGCATCAGCCGGCTCGCGGCGTCGGCCGCGGCGATCGGCCGGGCGACGACGCCGGCCATGCCGACCCCGGCATAGCACTGCGGCAGCAGCGACACGCCGAGCCCGGCCGCCACCAGGCCGAGCACCGTGGTGAGCTCCCGGCTCTCCTGAACGACACGCGGCAAGAAGCCCGCGGCCGCGCACAACCGCACGGTCTGCTCGTGCACGCCGCAGCCGAGAGGCCGCGACACCATGACGAAGTCCTCGGCCCGCAGGTCCGCCATCACGATCGGTCCCGTCTCGCCGGCGAGCCGATGCGCCTCCGGCAGGAACACGGCCAAGCGGTCGCGCCAGACCTCGTGCAGCGTGACGCCCGGGCGCGGCTGCGCCCCGTTCGCCGGGCGCAGGATGCCGGCGTCGAGACGGTCGTCGACGAGCGCGTCGAGCTGATCGCGGGTCGACATGTGGAGCAGCTCCACCTCGACGCGCGGATGGGCGGCCCGGAACGAACGCATGATCCGGGCGAAGACGCGCGACAGCGGCACCGAGCTGGTGAAGCCGAGCCGCAGCACGCCGGCCTTGCCCTCGGCCGACTGGCGCACCAGCGCGGCCGCCTCGTCCATCTGGCGCACCGCGCGGCGGGCGCTGGCGAGAAACAGCCGGCCCGCCTCGGTCAGCTCCACCCGGCGGCGGGTGCGCACCAGCAGGGCGGCGCCGAGCTCCTCTTCCAGCGCCTTGATCTGCATGCTGAGCGGCGGCTGGCTGACATTGAGCTGGCGGGCCGCCCGGCTGAAGCTGAGCGCCTCGGCGACGGCGATGAAGTAACGCATCTGCCGGTCGTTCATGGTCGCTCCTTGTCGGCGGCACCCGTGGCGGGTGCGTCCCGGGTGATATCGGTTCCGAATAACCGGAAGGCCGAGAACATATTGGACCGTATCAGTAGGCCTCCGATACGCTGCCGGCAACACGGGTGACCCAGGCCCCTCCGGCACGGCCCGGAGGGCTCGGGCGGCCGTGCGACGGCGCCGCGCGGTCTTCGACCGCCCCTCCCGGCCGGCGACGTCCCCCGGCGCATCCCCCCCTCCCACCGTCGGCTCGTGCCGACCGCCGCCCCTCGCAGGAGAACCCGCCATGTCGGTCCTCTTCCGGCTTTCGCGTCCGGCGCCGCGCGCCGGCCTCGCCCGCGCCCTGCTCGTCGCCGCGGCCGCCCTGCTTTCGCCTCTGGTCTCGTCGGCGCTCGTCGCGCCCGCCATCGCCCAGGCCGACCCGGCCGCCGGCTGGCCGGCCCGCAACGTCCGGGTGTTGGTGCCGTTCGCGGCCGGTGGCCCGGCCGACCTCGTCGCGCGCGAGATCGCGCAGCGGCTCGGCGACGATCTCGGCCACCCCTTCGTCATCGAGAACCAGGGCGGCGCCGGCGGCAAGCTCGCGGTCATCAACGTCGCCCGCGCCGAGCCGGACGGCTACACGCTCCTGTTCCCGGCCTCCGGCAACGTGGTGAGTCACCCGCTCGCCGAGCGCGACATGAGCACGGTCGAGCAGCTGGTGCCGATCGGCCTCGTCTCCAACAGCGCGCATGTGCTGGTGATCAACCCGGCCCTGCCGATCCGCACCATGGCGGACCTCGTCGCCTATGCGAAGGCGAACCCCGGCACGCTGCATTTCGGCTCGGCCGGCACCGGCGCGGTCGCCCATCTCGGCATGGAGATGCTGAAGCTGACGGCCGGCATCGACATCGTGCACGTGCCCTATCGCGGCACCTCGCAGGCCGTCATCGACGTGATGTCGGGCCAGATCCAGGCGACCTTCTCGTCGATGCCCTCGCTCAAGGGAATGATCGACCAGGGCACCCTGCGGGCGCTCGGCATGACGGCGAAGAGCCGCGCCGAGTCCGGCCTGCCGCTGATCTCCGACACGGTGCCGGAGTTCGGCTACACGACCTGGTACGGCCTGTTCGCCCCCAAAGGCACGCCGCCCGGCATCGTCGCGAAGATCAGCGCGTCGCTCAAGAAGGCGGTCGCCGACAAGGCCCTGCAGGAGAAGCTCGCCGTGCAGGGCATGGACCTCGACTGGAGCACGCCGGCCGAGCTCGAGGCGCTGATGAAGAAGGACATCGCGAAGTGGTCGAAGGTCATCGAGGCGGCGAACGTCCGCCTGAAGTGATCACGACTACGACCGACGGCGGCGCCCATTCCGGCGCGGTCCGTCGATCGCCGGAGCCCGATACGACCGCACGCGAGACCGACATGATCATCGACTGCCACGGCCACTACACGACGGCGCCGGCGGCCCACGAGGCCTGGCGGGCCGCTCAGCTCGCCGCCGCCGCGGCCGGGCACGCCGCCCCGCCCTACCCGAAGATCACGGACGACGAGCTCCGCGCGAGCCTCGCGGCCGGCCAACTCGCCCTCCAGAAGCAGCGCGGCATCGACCTCACGCTGTTCTCGCCCAAGGCCTCCGCGATGGGGCATCATCTCGGCGACCGCGCGACCAGCGCCGTGTGGACGCGCCACTGCAACGACCTGATCCACCGGGTGTGCGGGCTGTTCCCGCGGAACTTCGTCGGCGTCGCGCAGCTCCCGCAGGCCGTGGACGCGGCACCGGCCGACTGCATCCCCGAGCTCGAGCGGTGCGTGACGGAACTCGGCTTCGTCGGCTGCAATCTCAATCCCGACCCGTCCGGCGGACACTGGCGCGGACTGCCGATCACCGACCGCTCCTGGTATCCGCTGTTCGAGGCCATGGTGGCGCTCGACGTGCCGGCCATGATCCATGTCAGCGGCGCGTGCAACTGCAACGTCCACACCACCGGCTCGCACTACATCAACGGCGACACCACGGTGTTCATGCAGCTGGTCGAAGGAAATTTGTTCGCCGACTTTCCGACGCTGAAGCTGATCATTCCGCACGGCGGCGGCGCCGCGCCGTATCACTGGGGCCGCTACCGCGGGCTCGCCCAGCAGCTCGGCCGGCCGACGCTCGACCGGCATCTGTTGAACAACCTGTTCTTCGACACCTGCGTCTATCACCAGCCCGGCATCGACCTGCTGACGGAGGTGATCCCGGCCGACAATATCCTGTTCGCCACCGAGATGCTCGGCGCCGTGAAGGGCTTCGACCCGCAGACCGGTTTCAACTTCGACGACACCGGCCGTTACGTCACGGCGGCGCCGGGGCTCGACGACACCGCGCGACGGAAGATTTTCGAGACCAACGCGCTGAAGGTCTATGGCCGGCTCGGAGCACAGATCGAACGGCAGGCGACCTGAACCCGCCCCCCCCCCCCGCAAGTCTTTCGGGACCGTGGATGTCACCGCGGCGCCTGGCGGAACGCCTCCCAGGCCGGCTTGCGGGAGCCGTCGGCGCGCAGAATGCCGAAGAAGTTCTCCTGCGTCGACGGGTCGGTGCCGGCGTCCTTGTAAGCGTAGACGATCAGCGGCCCGAGCCACGCCGCGCGCTGCTGCAGCCGAAACCCGTCGGTGATGATGGCGGCCTGCCGGGCCTCGTCGACGGCGCCGGGGCCGCCCGCCGTCGGGGCGCCGAACTCGGTCATCCAGATCGCCTTCGCGCCGTCGCCGTTCTTCACCATGATGGCGCGCAGATCGTCCATGGCGGTCCACCAGAACGCGCTGCCGTCGGTCGCCGAGGGCAGCGCCGGCGACACGTAAGGGTGATGGCCGACATGGTCGAAGAAGCCGCGCCCGCCGGCCCGGTAGACGCCGTCGAGAAAGGTCTGCGGCCGCATGTCGAGCCCTTCGTCGGCGGCCGGGGCGAGCCCGGCCGTGATCACGGTGGCGCCCGGATCGGCCCGCTTGATCTCCGGATAGGCGGCTTTCAGGAGGCCGACATAGCGGGCCGGATCGGCGCCGGAGCGCCAGAACACCGAACCGAGATTGGGCTCGTTCCAGATCTCCCAGTCGTGCACGCCGAAATGCTTGTAGCGCTGCGCCAGATAGCCGGCGAACCGGCCGTAGTCGGCGGGATCGACGGGCGGATGCAGCTTGGTGCCGGCGCCGCCGTTCGCCCATTCGGGCGAGTAGTCGATGATGCCGAGAAGGCGCAGCCCGTGCGCCTGCACGGCGCGTGCGACGCGATCGTGCGCCTCGACATTGTAGAGGTCGCGGCGCGGCTGGATGTGGGACCAGTCGAAATCGATCCGCACGAAGGTCACGCCGAGGCGCACCATGTCGTCGAGCGTGGCGTTCAGCGCGTCGTCGCTCAGGCCGAACAGGTCGGCGGCGACCCCCTTGCGGCCGCCGGCCGGCCCCGTCGCCTCCGCCCCCGATCCGGCGGCCCCCTGCCCCGACTTGCCCGGCTCCGCCGTGCCCTGCCCGGTCGTGGCGGTTCCGTGCCCCTGCATGCCGGCCGCCGTGGTGGCACCGGGGAGCGGCGGATCGGACGCACCCGACGTGAGCCAGCCGAGGCCGGCGACCAGCAGCATGGTGAGGACGAAGGCCGACGGTCGGCTGCGCGTCACGGAGCCCTCGTTGCGATGTCGTGCGCCGCCCCGCGGCGCGCCCTGCCCGGACGGCGCCCGCGCGCGCCGAGGATACCGAGCGGACCGAACCGGTCAACCGAACGGCAAGCGCGCCGCCGCCGGTGCGGCGGCCGGATTTACCGTGATACCATGTTCGACTGGTGGTCGCGGTGTCCCTTGCTATCGTCGGCGGCATGCAGCGCAGCGGGCGCGGTGCCGGGATCGCGGCGCCCGTGTCCGGCTGTCGCCACGACGAGGCTCACGACTTGAACCCGACCGCGACCGGCCCCCGATCGTTCGAACTCGACGCCGTCAAGGGCCTGGCGATCGTGCTGGTCGTGTTCGGGCATTGCCTGCGCGGCCTGATGGCGGCCGGGATCGTGACCGAGACCTCGTGGCTGCACGGGCTCGATCACGTGATCTACACGTTCCACATGCCGGTGTTCTTCCTCGCCGCCGGCCTGTTCTTCCGCGCCCCGCCGCACCGGCTCGACCCCGGCTTCTGGCGCAAGAAGGCGACCACCATCGTGTATCCTTATTTTCTGTGGTCGATCCTGCAGGGCGTGGTGCTGATCCTGCTCAGCAACACCGGCGCCTTGAACAACCGGTGGGGCCCGGCGGATCTCCTGAGCATTCTCTGGATCCCGATCTCGCCGTTCTGGTTCCTCTACGCGCTGTTCGTCGGCACCATCCTGGCCGTCGCGGCGGGCGACACCGACCGGCGGCTCGTGCTGGCCCTCGCGCTGCCCGCCTTCGTGACGTCGGCCCTGTGGGCGCCGCAGCTCGTCGCCGACATTTTCTACGGCTTCTTCTGGTTCCTGATCGGCATGATGGCGGCCGAGCGTCGCTGGCTGGCGCGCATTCCCCGCTCGCTCGCAGCCGCCGCGCTCCTGTGGGCCGGCCTCGTCGCCGTCGCGCTGGCGAGCCGCGCCCTGCACGTGCCGGACCGGCTGGCCCTTCCCGCCGCGGTGCTCGGCATCGCCGCCACCGTGAGCCTGTGCGGCGCGCTCGGCCGCCACGCCGTCGCGGCGGTGCCGTTCCGCGCCCTGGTCGTGGCCGGACAGTACTCGATGAGCGTGTTCGTGATGCACATCCTGGTGATGGGCTTCACCCGTGTCGTCCTGCTGCGCGTCCTGCACATCGGCGACGTCGCCGTGCTGCTCGGCATCCTGACGCTGGTCTCGGTCGTCGTGCCGATCCTGGTGCAGATCGTCGCCGTCCGGCTCGGCATCGAGGCGTGGCTCGGCCTGCCGTTCTCGGCCCGCCCCCTGCGTCGCGCGACGCCGGCGCTCGCCTGAGCGGACGCGGGCCGCGCCGCGTCGCCGCGCGTGCTTGCGGGGCGGTGCGGCTCCATGCACTATCTCCCCCTCCGACTGTCCCGGCCTCGACGCCGGACTTCATAAAAATCGACCCTGGGAGAGAAACGCATGTCACGCCGACTTCCGGCCTGCGCGCGCGGCGCGGGCCTTGCGCTCGCGCTCGCGACCACCGCTGCCCTCGCCATCGTTCCGGCCGGCGCGCAATCGCCGGCGCCACCCGCTGCGCCTGCGCCGACCGCCGCTGCACCGACCGCCGGTGCACCGGCCGGCACCCGACCGGGCGCGCTGCCCGGCGGCCGCATGGTGACGCAGGGCCAGGCCAAGGTGACGACCGAGAACCTCTACAAGTGCCCCGTGACGGTCTCCAACCATCGCGTCAGCGCGATCGGCACCATCACGGCGACCGACGGCACCGTGATCACGATGCCGGCGCCCGTGCAGTACGGCAAAGGGCCGATCGCCGCCGACCTCTACAACGAGTGCAACCAGGTCACGCCGGCCAAGAGCGCCGATGTCGACGCCTCCAAGGTGCCGGTGGTCGAGATCGATCCCGACGGCGAGGTGATCACGGGCTACATCGTCGCCGACAACTATTTCGAGCTCTACGTGAACGGGAAGCTGGTCGGGCTCGACCATACGCCCTACACGCCGTTCAACTCGGCGATCGTGAAATTCAAGGCGAAGAAACCCTACACGATGGCGTTCCTTCTGGTCGACTGGGACGAGCAGCTCGGCATCGGCATGGAACTGTTCCAGGGCAATCCGCGCCATCCCGGCGACGGCGGCCTGATCGCCCGCTTCTCCGACGGCACCGTGACCGACTCGAGCTGGAAGGCGCAGACCTTCTACATCGCGCCGCTCAACACGCCCGACGAGGTGGTCGAGATCGGCAACGTGCACGACACCACCAAGCTCGGCCGCGTCCACCCGGTCGCCAAGAAGCCGCCCTGCGCCGACGCCTGCTATGCCGTGCATTACAAGATCCCGGACGGCTGGCAGGGCACGAGCTTCGACGACGCCAAGTGGCCGCGCGCCTACGAGTACACCGACACGGACATCGGCGTGACGGCGCTGCCGGCCTACACGCGCTATCCCGAGCTGTTCGACGGCGCGCGCTGGATCTGGTCGTCGAACCTGGTGTTCGACAACGTGGTGATCGCCCGCAAGACGGTGCGCTGACCACATCTCCGCGCGCCGCGGGACGGCTTCTCCGGCGCGCGGAGGCCCGACGTGGATCAGGAAGGACACCGCATGCCGACGACGCCCGCCCCTCTCCCCCGCGTGATCGCCATCGAGGAGCACTACTGGGACGCCGAGATGGCGGCGCTGTTCGGCGGGGCCGAGGCGGCACGCCCGGGGCCGCTCGCCGACGCCCTCTACGATCTCGGCGAGGCCCGGATCGCCGCCATGGACGCCGCCGGCATCGACGTGCAGGTGCTCTCGCACGGCGCGCCGTCGGCCCAGAGGCTCGACGGTGTCCAGGCGGTGGCGCTCACCCGCCGGGTCAACGATCGCCTCGCCGCCGCGGTCGCGGCGCATCCGACCCGCTTCGCCGGCTTCGCGGCGCTGCCGACCACCGATCCGGCCGCCGCGGCCGACGAGCTCGCCCGCTGCGTCGAAACGCTCGGCTTCAAGGGCGCGATGCTGCACGGCATGGCGCACGGGCTGTTTCTCGACGACGCGCGCTTCCGGCCCATCTACGCCCGCGCCGAAAAGCTCGGCGTGCCGATCTACCTTCATCCGTCGCTGCCGCATCCGGCCGTCACGGCCGCCTATTACGACGACTACGCGGCCGACTTCCCGACCGTCGTGCGCCCCGCCTGGGGTTTCACCGTGGAGACCGCGACGACGGCGCTGCGGCTGATCCTCTCGGGCGTGTTCGACGATCATCCGGACCTGCAGATCGTGCTCGGCCATCTCGGCGAGACGCTGCCGTTCCTGCTGTGGCGCATCGAGAGCACCCTGGCGCGGCCGGGCCAGAAGCGCGTCGCCTTCCGCGAGATTCTGACGCGGAATTTTTCGGTGACGACCAGCGGCTTCTTCTCGACGCCGGCCTTGATGTGCTGCGTGATGGAGCTCGGCATCGACCGGATCCTGTTCGCGGTCGACTGGCCGTTCGCCGACAACGCCACCGCCGTCGACTGGATGGCCGGCGTGCCGCTCGCCGCGGCCGACCGGCGCAGGATCCTCGCCGGCAACGCCGAGCGGCTGTTGAGGATATGAGGCGCCACGGCCTCGGCCGTTGTCCGACCGCGAGCCGGTCAGACCGACGGCCGAGTCACCAGGCGCCGACCCACTGGCCGACGTCGTAGATCGCGGCCGCCGTCACGCAGGCGGCGAGGCCGCCCCAGACCAGCGACAGCGCGATGGTCCGGTTGGCGCGGATCAGGGTGTCCTTCTCGACCATGTGATGGGCCATGGGAGGCCTCCGCGGGTCGGTGGCAACGAATGCGAGAAAACGAAAACGAGACGACGAGAGCCGACACGATTCGAGCGGGCGACGATCGTCAACGTAAACCGTCGATGAATGTTCCGATGACCGAACCGGGTACCGCACGGTCGAAGCGCTCGCAATCCGCAGTTGCACGAGGGTCGTGGGTCGGACCGCGCCGCGCCGGGGCGCGGCTCCACCGAACTCCCAAAATACGAGAATTCAGCGCCTCGTGATGCCGGGCGCCGGCGTCGCCGTGGTGCCGAACGGCCCATAGGTCGGGAAGATCAGATCCTGGGTCGCGCCCGGCGTCGCGGTGACGGCCGGCGCGGGCGCCGTGCGGTAGACGACGCGCGGTTTCGGCTTCTTGCGCGGCGCCGGCTTCGCGGCCCGTTTCGCCGTGACGGCCGGCTTGGCGACAGGCTTGGCGACCGGCTTGGCGACCGGCTTGGCGACCTGGGCAGCCGGCGCGACAGGCGCGACCGCGGGCGTCAGCGCCGCCACGGCCGCGGCGCCCGGCGCCGCGGTGTCGTCCGCGGTGTCCGGCACCGGCACCGGCAGCGGCAACGCGACGACGGGCGGCGGGGTGGCGGGCCCCGCCGCGAAACCGAGCGCCACCGGCTCCGCCGCGGCCGCCGGCTCGGGCGGTGCCGGAGCGGGCGCTCCCGGACCGAGCCGCTGGACGGTGTCGTCGGCCGCCGGATCGACCGCGGCCACGGGATCGACCGTGCCGCCCGGATCGCGCGGCGCCGGCTCGGGGGTCTCCGGAACGACCGCCCGGATCAGGTCACCGAGGGGATCGGCCGAGCGGGGCACGGAGACGGGCCGGCCACGCTCGTCGGCGGCGACCAGCGGCAGCGACGGCGCGGCGGGCGTCTCGCCGGCGGCGCCGCTCGTCGCCGCAGCCGCAGCCGCGGTCGCGCCGACCTGGCCGTCGTCGTCGGCGGCGTCGACGTCGGACGCCGGCGGCGGGTTGGCGGCGAGCCGCAGCCGGTGCTGCGTCGCATCGTGCGGGATCGCCGACAGCTGAAGCAGCGAGCGGCTGACGGTCGGCACCTCGCCGATGCGCGTCACCGCCTCCGGATAGGCGACGAGGCCGCGCGCCGCGACCATCAGCACGACGATCACGACCGCGGTCGCGGCCAGCATCAGTCGAAACGTCGGAAGCATGACGACCCCGCCCACCGCCGTCCTGGCGCACCATCTCCGCCCGTCTCGGTCGCGGATCGATTCGCCGAAGGCTAGCAGAGTCGGATTCCGCCGTGAATCGTCTCCGGCGTGATCGGGGGCGGGAAACGGCGCCGCGCCGACTCGATTTTGTGCAGCCGACGCCAGCCGACGCGACCGACCGTCTACCGGCGCGCCACAGCGGTGGCGCGCCACCACGGCGGGCGTTGTTCTCGCGTCCCCTCGCTGCTACGGTCCGCCGCCCTTCGGCTGCGCCGGACCGCCGGCCCCGGGCCCGTAGCTCAACGGTCAGAGCCGGCGGCTCATAACCGCTTGGTTGCAGGTTCGAGTCCTGCCGGGCCCACCAACCGACCGAGTCGATTCCGAATTCTGTTCGGACAGTACCGTGCATCGACGGCGGGGCCGCCACTCATGCCGCGGTCAGCCCGGACCACAGCGCATCGGCCGCGCTGTTCCGACAGGTCGGCGCCCGGAACAGACGGATCTCGATCGGAATGTCGAACGGCTCCGCCCCGGCGCGGACGAGGCGTCCCTGCGCGATGTCGTCGGCGGCGAGCGTCCGCGGCAGCCAGGCGACGCCATGGCCCTCGCGCGCCATCGTCAGCAGCGTGGCGGCGAGATGGGACGTGAAGCCGGTCTCGAGCTGCGCCGCCGCCTCCCGCGTCGCCGGATGGCCCGAGACGATGCGGCCGAGGCCGGACGCCCGGCTGTAGGCGAGCAGCCGGGCGCGCCGCGCCGGGGGACCGGACACACCGGGGAGCGGCCAGGCCGGCCGACCATCCGACCCCGGCGCGCAGAGCGGCACCAGCACGTCGTCGCCGACCCGGATGCTCTCGAAGCGGTCCGGCGCGAAGCGGCCCGGCGCCTCGGGACGACAATGGCAGAGCAGGAAATGCACCTCGCCGGCGAGCATCATCTGCTCGCACGCCGCCATGCTGTCCGACAGGAGATTGAGCGTCCCCATCGCTTCGAACTCGACATGCCGCCTGATCCAAGCCGGGAAGAACGTGAACGACAGGGCATGGGTCGCCGCGATCGACACGGTCGCCAGCTCGCGCGCACCGAGGTTCCGGGCGTCGCGCCGCGCCGTGTCGAGATCGCGGAGCAAACTCTCGATCCGCGGCGCCAGCAGGCGCCCCGCCGCGGTGAGCGTCACGCCGCCGGTCTCGCGCGCGAACAGCGGAGTGCCGACCCAGTCCTCGCAGGCGCGAATCCGTCGACTGAAGGCGGGCTGCGAGACGTGCCGGGCCTCGGCGGCGCGCGAGAAGCTGCGATGCTCCGCCAGCGCCACAACGTCTTTCAGCCAGTCGAGATCCATGATGCCGCTCGCGCATGGGGCGATCCGATCTTGGCATTGGCCAGGAACGGCGATCAAGCCTACGCGTCGTTCGAGGCCAGGGGGCTGCGATCACCCCGCCCCCATCGTGCAGCAAGGAGAGGCGGCATGCGCATCATCGACGTCCGCGAGGTCACCAAGCCGATCGCCTCGCCCATCCGCAACGCCTATATCGACTTCTCCAAGATGACGACGAGCCTCGTCGCGGTGGTGACGGACGTCGTGCGCGACGGCCGCCGGGTGGTCGGCTACGGCTTCAACTCGAATGGCCGCTACGGCCAGGGCGGGCTGATCCGCGAACGTTTTCGCGACCGGCTGCTGGGCGCCGATCCGAACAGCGTCGTCAACGAGGCCGGCGACAATCTCGACCCGCACAAGCTGTGGGCCGCCATGATGACCAACGAAAAGCCGGGCGGTCACGGCGAGCGGTCGGTCGCGGTCGGGACGCTCGACATGGCGATCTGGGACGCGACCGCCAAGATCGCCGGCAAGCCGCTGTTCCGCATGCTCGCCGAGCAGAAGGGCCGCGTCGCCGATCCGCGCGTCTTCGTCTACGCGGCCGGCGGCTACTATTATCCCGGCAAGGACCACGCGGCGCTGCGGGCCGAGATGCGCAGCTATCTCGACCGCGGCTACACGGTCGTGAAGATGAAGATCGGCGGCGCGCCGATCGGCGAGGACCAGGCCCGTATCGAGGCGGTACTGGCCGAGATCGGCCGCGACGCGAAGCTCGCCGTCGACGCCAACGGTCGTTTCGACCTGGAGACCGGCATCGCCTACGCCAAGATGCTGCGGCAATATCCGCTGTTCTGGTACGAGGAGATCGGCGATCCGCTCGACTACGCCCTGCAGGCGGCGCTCTCGGAGTTCTATCCGGGCCCGATGGCGACCGGCGAGAACCTGTTCTCCCATCAGGACGCCCGCAATCTGCTGCGCTACGGCGGCATGCGGCCGGACCGCGACTGGCTGCAGTTCGACTGCGCCCTCTCCTACGGGCTGGTCGAGTATCTGCGCACGCTCGACGTGCTGCATCAGTTCGGCTGGTCGCCGTCGCGCTGCATCCCGCACGGCGGGCACCAGATGTCGCTCGCCATCGCGGCCGGGCTCGGACTCGGCGGCAACGAGAGCTATCCGGATCTGTTCCAGCCCTATGGCGGCTTCCCGGACGGCGTGAAGGTCGAAAACGGCCACATCGTCATGCCGGAGCTGCCCGGCATCGGGTTCGAAGGCAAGTCGGATCTGATCAGGGAGATGCGGGCGCTGGCCGAGTAAGCGTCCCCGCCCTCGTTTCACCTCTCCCCGGCGGGGAGAGGTCGGGGTTCGCGCCGCAGGCGTGAACCCCGGGTGAGGGGGTGCCGACCTCTCGATGAAAACAATCCGCTTCGCCCCCCTCACCCCGGCCCTCTCCCCGCCGGGGAGAGGGAGCCGCGCCGTGCTCGCCGCGGCGTCAGAGGATGCTCGCACCACCGTCCCTATGCGGCCGACCCATGCGTCGTGACATCTGCGCCCGAGCTGATCCAGCAGCCCCAGTATAGAACCGGCGGCACTCCGCCCGCCGACGCGCGGGCGGGGCGCCAGACGATGTTCGATCAGGCCGCGAAGCCCGGGATCTGATCGAAGTTCATGTAACGGTAGATGTCGGCCGCCTTGTCCGTCACGGCGCGCGTCCCCTGCAGGTACTCGTCCATGGTGGGGATGCGACCGAGCCGAGCGCACACCGCCGCGAGCTCCGCCGAGGCGAGATAGACGCGGGTGTCGAGGCCGAGCCGGTTCGGGAAGTTGCGGGTCGAGGTCGACACCGCGGTCGAACCTTTGCGGATCTGCGCCTGGTTGCCCATGCACAGCGAGCAGCCGGGCATCTCCATGCGGGCACCGGCCTTGCCGAGCGGGGCGTAGAAACCCTCCTCGGTGAGAATCTGCGCGTCCATGCGGGTCGGCGGCGCCACCCACAGCCGGGTCGGCAGGTCGGTCTCGCCGGCGAGCACGTGAGCCGCGGCCCGGAAGTGGCCGATGTTCGTCATGCACGAGCCGATGAACACCTCGTCGATCTTGTCGCCCGCGACCGCCGACAGCGGCTTCACGTCGTCCGGATCGTTCGGGCAGGCGAGCAGCGGCTCGGTGATGGTGGCGAGATCGATCTCGATCACGGCGGCGTAGTCGGCCTCCGCATCGGGCTCGATCAGCGTCGGGGCGGCGAGCCACGCGTTCATCGCGTCACGCCGGCGCTCGAGCGTGGTCCGGTCGCCGTAGCCGTCGGCGATCATCCGGCCGATCAGCGCCACGTTGGAGCGCAGATACTCGATCACCGGGGCGGTGCCGAGCCGCACCGTGCAGGCCGCCGCCGACCGCTCGGCCGAGGCGTCGGAGAGCTCGAACGCCTGCTCGACCTTGAGATCGGGAAGGCCCTCGATCTCGAGGATGCGGCCGTTGAAGACGTTCTTCTTGCCCTTTTTCTCGACCGTCAGCAGGCCCTGCTGGATGGCGACATAGGGGATCGCGTTCACGAGGTCACGCAGCGTGATGCCGGGCTGCATCTCGCCCTTGAAGCGCACCAGCACCGACTCCGGCATGTCGAGCGGCATCACGCCGGTCGCCGCCGCGAAGGCGACGAGGCCCGAGCCGGCCGGGAACGAGATGCCGATCGGGAAGCGCGTGTGGCTGTCGCCGCCGGTGCCGACCGTGTCGGGCAGCGTCAGGCGGTTGAGCCAGGAGTGGATCACGCCGTCGCCGGGCTTGAGCGCGACGCCGCCGCGGCTGGCGAAGAAGCCCGGCAGCTCGCGATGCGTGCGCACGTCGACCGGCTTCGGATACGGTGCCGTGTGGCAGAACGACTGCATCACGAGATCGGCCGAGAAGCCGAGGCAGGCGAGATCCTTCAGCTCGTCGCGGGTCATCGGGCCGGTGGTGTCCTGCGAGCCGACCGTGGTGATCTTCGGCTCGCAATAGCTGCCCGGGCGCACGCCCTGCCCGTCCGGCAGGCCGCAGGCGCGGCCGACGATCTTCTGGGCGAGCGAGAAGCCCTTGGCCTCGCCGGCCGGCGTCGCCGTCCGGCGGAACGACGTCGAGGGCGGCAGGCCGAGCTTGGCCCGCGCCTTGGCGGTCAGGGCGCGGCCGATGATCAGCGGGATGCGGCCGCCGGCCCGCACCTCGTCGAAGATCACGTCGGACTTCACCGTGAAGGTCGCGATCACGTCGCCGTTCTTCAGCGCCTTGCCCTCGTAGGGGCGCAGCTCGATCACGTCGCCCATCTCCATCTTGGAGACGTCGAGCTCGATCGGCAGCGCGCCGGCATCCTCCATCGTGTTGAAGAAGATCGGCGCGATCTTGCCGCCGAGGCAGACGCCGCCGAAGCGCTTGTTGGGGACGTAGGGGATGTCGCGACCCGTGAACCACAGCACCGAGTTGGTGGCCGACTTGCGCGACGAGCCGGTGCCGACGACGTCGCCCACATAGGCGACCGGTCGGCCGCCGGCGACCAGGGCGCCGAGCTGCTTGGTCGGGCCGCGCACGCCCGGCTCGTCCGGCACGATGCCGGGCCGCGGGTTCTTCAGCATCGCGAGCGCATGGAGCGGGATGTCGGGGCGCGTCGTGGCGTCGGGCGCCGGCGACAGGTCGTCCGTGTTGGTTTCGCCCGTCACCTTGAACACGACGATCTCGAGCGAGGCCGGCACCTCGGGCCGCGACGTGAACCACTCCGCCTCGGCCCACGAGGCGAGCACCGCCTTCGCGTTGGCGTCGCCGCGCTCGGCCAGCGCCGCGACCGCGTCGAAGGCGTCGAACACCTGCAATGTGTGCTTCAGCGCCTCGGCGGCGGCGGCGCCGACCTCCGGGTCGGACAGCAGCGACACCAGCGGCGCGACGTTGAAGCCGCCCAGCATGGTGCCGAGCAGCTCGGTCGCCCGCAGCCGCGAGATCAGCGCCGACTTTTCCTCGCCCTTCGCGATCCGGGCCAGGAACGCCGCCTTCACCTTGGCGGCGTCGTCGACGCCGGCCGGCACGCGATGCGTGAGCAGCTCGAGCAGGAACCCCGCCTCGCCGGCCGGCGGATCGCGCAGCAGCGCGATCAGCGCCTCCGTCTGCTCGGCCGACAACGGCAGCGGCGGAATCCCGAGGCGATCACGTTCGGCGGCATGTTCACGGTAGGCGCGCAGCATGGCTTCTGTGTTCCCTGGCAGTTGCATCGCTTCGTTCGAGGGCCGATCACGTCGACGACGAAGTCGCCGCGATATCGGACCATCCCGACCGACTTGTCGAGGATCTCGATCGTCCCGGGCGCACCGAGCTCAGGCGCAGCGCGCGCCGGCTCAGCGCGCGCCGGCGCGCCGGCCGCCCGGCGCGGCGTCGGACCGCGCCGGCGGCGCCGGCAGCGGCGTGATTCCGCCGAGGCCCTTGCGGTAGATGGCCCAGTAGACGAACCCGACGAAGCCGGCGCCGCCGACGATGTTGCCCAGCGTCGCCGCGACGATGTTGTGCAGGATGCCGGGCAGCGTGATCAGCGAGGCGTCGACGCCGTCCGGAACGTGGCCCGTCATGCTGATCACCCAGGCGAGCGGCAGGAAGTACATGTTGGCGATGCAGTGCTCGAAGCCGGCGGCGACGAAGCAGGCGACCGGCAGCACCATGCCGGCCATCTTGTCGGCCACCGAGCGGCCCGCATAGGCGAGCCACACGCCGAGGCAGACCAGCACGTTGCACAGGATGCCCTTGAAGAAGATCGTCGTCATGTCGGGCTGGATCTTGCCCGCCGCGAGCTTGACGGCGGCGGTCGCGATGGCGCCGTCGTTCATGTCGGGGTGATGCGCCATGACGACCAGGACGACGAGGCCGAGGGCGCCGACGAGATTGCCGAACCAGACGATCGCCCAGTTCCTGATCACCTCCGTGGTGCGGATCTGGCCGTTCCACCAGGCCATCACGATCAGGCAGTTGCCGGTGAACAGCTCGGCCCCGCCGATCATCACCAGCGCCAGGCCGAGCGAGAACACGAGGCCGCCGAGCAGGCGCTGGAGCGCGAAGCCGAGCGTCGGGTCGGCGAGCACGATGGTGAAGAACAGGCCGCCGAGCCCGATCGAGCCGCCGGCCACCATGGCCAGCATGAACTCGGGCAGAAACGGCATGTGCGCCTTCTTGACCCCGAGCTTCTCGACCTTGTCCTGGATCTCGGCGGGCGAATAGGCGTCCGATCCGAAGATCTGGTTGTCGGCGGCCATGCGTGTCTCCTGGGTCTTCGGACGTCGTCCGGTTCGGTGGTGCGCAGGCGGCCGTCCGGATGAACGGGGTTCACCACCGCCGCGCAGGTGCGAAAGACGTCCGCCGGAGCCCGAACCCGTCGTTCCCCATGGAGGCGAGCCGATGGGCTCGCGACCGTCGCGGTCCGTCGCGGTGCCGGGACGGGGTGGCGTCGCCGTCCTCATGTCCGCGGGGCGTGACGAACCATGCCGGGATTGCAGGGCGATCGAGGCGGCGATCGGGGGCATCGCACATCTGTCGTCGGGCTGGATGTAGCAGAGCCCGCGACGCGCGGTGAACACGCACACCGGCATTCCCGGTCTGCGTGCGGGCGCGGGCGCCGCGCCGTCGCGCGAGTCCCCTCGCACGAGACCGCGCAGGGCGGGCCGCCATCGCAGGCCCTTGGAGAATCCGCGTGGAGGGCCGCGCTCTTGCCCGCCATCTTACCGATCGTTCGTCGGTGTTTTTTCGGCGATACGGTCCCGAACGTTCCCGTCGGTCCCGAATCGTCGAGCCCCACGAGACGCCGCTCGCGTCCACCGAGGTGCGATCACGACGGCCCGGGGCCGTCGTGATCGATCCCGCGGCGGCTCACGCCGGCTCGCGCACCGGCGCCGCCGTCGCGGCGACGAGGAAGTCCACCACGGCACCCGTATGCGCCCCGAGCGCATCGCGCAGATCGTGGTCGCCGTCGACCGCGACCAGCCGTGCCTGCGGTGCGGCGGCGACGAGCCGCTCGGCATCGGCGAACGGCACCGTCGCGTCGTGCCGACCGTGCACGACGAGCACCGGGCAGCCGACCCGCCGGATCGTCTCGACCGGCGCGATATCGGCGAAGCGCGCCCCGATGGTGCGCTCGACATGGCGCAGCAGATACCACCCGATCACCGGATAGGGGATGCGGGCGCGCGACAGCCAGCCCCGCATGATCTCGCCCGGATGGGCGAAGGCCGAGACGGCGACCACGGCCGTCACGACCGGATCCCGGCAGGCGGCGAGCAGCGCCGCGCCGGCCCCGACCGAATGCCCGATCAGCGCGATGCGGGCCGGATCG
This sequence comes from Rhodoplanes azumiensis, assembly GCF_042682915.1. Classification (NCBI taxonomy): domain Bacteria; kingdom Pseudomonadati; phylum Pseudomonadota; class Alphaproteobacteria; order Hyphomicrobiales; family Nitrobacteraceae; genus Rhodoplanes; species Rhodoplanes azumiensis. The sequence goes on from NZ_JBHUIW010000018.1 coordinate 30,867, forward strand.
ATCCCGGCTTTCGCGCGCAGATAGCCGAGGCCGGCCGCGATGTCCTCGGCGAAGCGCGGCATCGAGGCGAAGTCCTCGTCGTCGCTGCGGCCGTGGCAGCGCGCGTCGACGAGCAGCACGGCGAAGCCAGCGGCCCGCAACGGCGCCACCACGGGCAGCATCATGGCGGCGTTGGAGCCCCAGCCGTGCATCACCAGCACGGCCGGATGCGGCGTTGGCTGGGCGTCGGACGTGCGGTCGGGCGTCACCAGCCAGGCGAACAGACGTTTTCCGCGCGGGCCTTCGATCGAGACCTCTTGCACGCAGTCCACCGGCAGGCCGAGATCGAGCGGCCCGCAGTCGTGCGGCACCCGCGGCGCCCGCAAGCCCCGCAGCAGCGCCCAATGGACGAGCCGGTGCAGGCAGAGGACGCCACAAACCGACGCGGCAAAACCGATCAGGAGGGTGCCGGACGACATCATCATGCTCGTCGCCTGCGCGGAGAACACCCTACCCCGTCCCCTTCAGCCAGCGGCCGATGCGGGCGACGGCCTCGATCATGTCGGCTTGCGAGCGGGCGTAGGAGAAGCGCACGAAGCGGTGGCCCTCGGCGGGATCGAAGTCGAGCCCCGGGGTCGCGGCGACGCCGGCCTCCTCCAGCAGCGCGCGGGCGAAGGCATGGCTGTCCGGCGTGAAGGCGGAGACGTCGGCGTACAGGTAGAACGCACCGTCGACCGGCAGGAAGCGGTCGAGGCCGCAGGCCGGCAGGCCGGTCGTGAGAATCTCGCGGTTCCGCGCATAGCCGGCCTTGACGGCCTCCATCTCGGCGCGGCCGTCGAACGCCGCCTCGGCAGCGACCTGCGACAGCGTCGGCACCGAGATGGCGAGGTTCTGGTGCAGCCGCTCCATCGGCCGCACCAGCGCGTCCGGCGCGACGATCCAGCCGACCCGCCAGCCGGTCATGCAGAAGTATTTCGAGAACGAGTTGATCACCACGGTCTTGCGCGACGTCGTCAACGCCGTCGTCGCCGGAAAGGCGTAGTCGAGCCCGTGATAGATCTCGTCCGAGATCACCGCGATGCCGGCGTCCTCGGCCGTCGCGACGAGGCGCGCCAGCGCATCGGGCGTCATCATCGTGCCGGTCGGGTTCGCCGGCGAGGCGATCAGCACGGCTTTCAGGGGCGCCTCGCGATGGGCGGCGAGCAGCGCCTCCGGGGTCATCGCATGGCGCGCCTCCGGCCCGGTGCGGATCAGCACCGGCACGCAGCCGAGCGCGGTGAGGATGTGGCGATAGGGCGGATAGGCCGGCACCGCGAGCGCCACCCGGTCGCCCGGCTCCAGCAGGGCCAGGAAGGCGAGCACGAAGGCGGCCGACGAGCCGGTGGTCACCAGCACGCTCGACGGGTCGACGCTCTCGCCGTAGGTCTCGGCGTAATGGCGGGCGATGCGCCCGCGCAGGCTCAGGATGCCGAGGCTTTCGGTGTAGCCGAGCGCGGCGCCGCTGCCGGACAGCGCGGCACGGGCGGCGGCGAGCGCGGTCGAGGGGGCCGGCGCCTCCGGCTGGCCGACCTCCATGTGGACGACGTGACGGCCGGCCTGCTCCAGGCGGGCGGCCGCGGACATCACGTCCATGACCATGAAGGCGGGAACGTCGCTGCGCGCCGACGGCAGGCACAGGCGGACGCGGTCGGATGTCATGAAAAGCCTCGGACGATTTCGGCGAATCGCATACGACGGCGGCGCGGAGGCGGCCTCGGATGCGACGTCTGACGGGTCGCGACGGCACGGGCGGTGGCGCCGCGCTGTTGCCGCATTCTGCAGGTTCTTGGGCGCGACCGGGTCGCGTCACGGCCCGTTGTGGATCGCCCGGCCACCCGCGTATCCTGACGGTGGCGGCCAAGCACCGGTTCGAATGAGCGCAGCGAGCGACCCTGTCAAGCGCCGGCCCGGGTCCGAGCGCCGGCTGATCCTGCGGGCGCCCCGCGCCGTCGCGGCGATGGTCGCTTGCGCGGTCGCCGCGACGGCCATCCCGACCCCGGCGGCGGCGCAGCGCATGCCGCTGATCCGCGACGCCGAGATCGAGCAGGTGCTGCGCGACTACACGCGGCCGATCCTCAAGGCGGCCGGGCTCACCCAGCAGAACATCAAGGTCATCATCATCAACGACCGCGCCTTCAACGCGTTCGTGATGGACGGCCGCCGCATCTTCGTGAACGCCGGCGCCCTGATGGAGTCGCAGACGCCGAACCAGATCATCGGCGTGCTGGCGCACGAGACCGGCCACATCGCCGGCGGCCATCTCGCCAAGCTGCGCACCGAGCTCTCCAACGCCAGCACCATCGCCATCATCACGATGCTGCTCGGCCTCGGCGCCGTCGCGGCCGGGGCCCGCTCGAGCCAGGTCGGCGGTAACCCGGCCGCCGTGGCGATCGCCGCGCCGTCGGCCATGATCCAGCGCTCTCTGCTCGCCTATCAGCGCCAGCACGAGGAGCAGGCCGACCGCGCCGGCGTGAAGTTCCTCACCGAGACCGGCCAGTCGGCCCGCGGCATGGTCGAGACCTTCAAGCGCTTCTCCGACCAGCAGCTGTTCGCCGCGCAGGGGGCCGACCCCTACCTGATGTCGCATCCGATGCCGCGCGAGCGCATCGCCGCGCTCCAGGAGATCGGCCGCACCCAGTACTGGGACAAGAAGGATCCGCCCGAGCTGCAGCTCCGCCACGACATGATGCGGGCGAAGCTCTCCGGCTTCCTCGACCAGCCGGGCGTGGTGGCGCGCCGCTATCCGCTCTCCGACCAGAGCCTGCCGGCCCGCTACGCGCGCGCCATCTCGACCTACAAGCACAGCGACCTGCGCCAGGCGCTCGCCCAGATCGAGGCGCTGATCCAGGCGCAGCCGAACAATCCCTACTTCTACGAGCTCAAGGGTCAGGTGCTGCTCGAGTCGGGTCGCGCCGCCGAGGCGGTGCCGCCGCTGCGCCGCGCCGTCGCCGGCGCCCCGAACCCGCTGCTCATCCAGGTGATGCTCGCCCAGGCGCTGATCGCCACCAACGACAAGAAGGCCGCCGACGACGCCATCGGCTATCTGCGTCAGGCGCTCGTCGCCGATCCCGACATCGCCGACGGCTACGCCCAGCTCGCCAAGGCCTACGGCCAGAAGGGCGACATCGCCCAGGCCGACCTCGCCGCCGCCCAGGCCGCCATGGCCCGCGGCGACACCCGCACGGCCCGCCAGCTCGCCATGCGGGCCAAGGAGCGCCTGCCGGTCGGCTCGCCCGGCTGGGTCAAGGCCGACGACATCGCCAGTTTCCGCCCGCCCACCGAAGGCGGGCGCCGCCAATGACCCTCGAAAAGGATCTCCCGATGCCGCTCCGCCTCCTGCGTGCGCTCGCCGTCGCCGCCGCTCTCCTGCCGGCGCTCGCCGCGCCGCTCGCCGCCCAGACCTTCTCGGCACCGCAGCGCGGCGAGATCGAGCAGATCGTGCGCGACTATCTCCTGAAGAACCCCGAGCTGCTGCAGGAGGTGCTGGCCGAGCTGGAGAAGAAGCAGGCGGTGGCCGAGGCCGAGAAGGCCAAGCTCGCGGTGCAGAAGCACTCCGACGCGCTGTTCAACTCGCCCCGGCACGTCGTGGTCGGCAATCCGCAGGGCGACGTCACCTTGGTCGAGTTCTTCGATTACAACTGCGGCTACTGCAAGCGCGCCCTGAACGATCTGCAGGGGCTGATGCAGGCGGACCCCAAGCTCCGCGTCGTCCTCAAGGAGTTTCCGGTGCTCGGCGAGGGCTCGATCGAGGCGGCCCGGGTCGCCGTCGCGGTGCGCCTGCAGGACAAGTCCGGCAAGAAGTACTTCGACTTCCACCAGCGGCTCCTGAACGGCCGCGGCCAGGCCGACAAGGCCAAAGCGCTCGCCGCCGCCAAGGAGGCCGGTCTCGACGTCGCCCGCATCGAGCGTGACATGGCCAGCGACGAGGTGCGGACGAGCCTGGAGGAGAGCCTGCGGCTCGCCGAGGCGCTCGGGCTCAACGGCACGCCGAGCTACGTGGTCGGTGCCGGCGCCAACGCCGACGTCGTGGTCGGTGCGGTCGGCCGCAGCGCGCTCCAGCAGAAGATCAACCAGGCCCGCTGCGGCCAGGCGACCTGCTGACGGCAAACGTCGCGTAGGGTGGGCAAAGGCGCGCCAGCGCCGTGCCCACGCCATCACCTCGTCGATCGCCGGGTCCGGCCCCCCACGGAGTCCGGACCGCGTGGGCACGGCCGGCCTGCGGCCCGCCCATGCCCATACTCCGTCCGGCTCACCCCCGCACGGCGCCTCTGCCGATGCTCGTGTAGGCGAAGCCGGCCGCCGCCATCTCGTCCGGGCGGTAGACGTTGCGCAGGTCGACCATCACGGGCTGCCGCATCGCGCTCTTGAGCCGATCGAGGTCGAGGGCGCGGAACTGCTCCCATTCGGTGACGATGACGACCGCGTCGGCGCCCTCGGCGCACTCGTAGGCATTGGCGCAGAAGGTGACGAGGCCGTCGAGGTCGCGCTTCGCCTGCTCCATGCCGGCCGGGTCGTAGGCCCGCACCTTGGCGCCCATGTCGTTGAACGCCGTCACCAGCGGGATCGACGGCGCGTCGCGCATGTCGTCGGTGTTCGGCTTGAAGGTCAGGCCCAGCACCGCGATCGTCTTGTCGCGCACCGACCCGCCGAGCGCCGCCGCGACCTTCCGCGCCATCGCGCGCTTTCTCTGATCGTTGACGGCCGCGACGGTCTCGACGATGCGCAGCGGCGTGCCGTTGTCCTGCGCGGTCTTGATCAGCGCCAGCGTGTCCTTCGGGAAGCACGAGCCGCCGTAGCCCGGACCGGCATGCAGGAACTTCGAGCCGATGCGGTTGTCGAGGCCGATGCCGCGCGCCACCTCCTGCACGTCGCCGCCGACCTGCTCGCACAGATCCGCGAGCTCGTTGATGAAGGTGATCTTGGTGGCGAGGAACGCGTTCGCCGCGTACTTGATCAATTCGGCGGTGCCGCGCGCCGTGAACATCAGCGGCGCCTGGTTGAGATAGAGCGGCCGGTAGAGCTCGGTCATCACCTTGCGGGCGCGCTCGTCGGTGGTGCCGACGACGATGCGGTCGGGATGCTTGAAGTCGCGGATCGCCGCGCCCTCGCGCAGGAACTCGGGGTTCGACACCACGGCGAACTCGGCGTCGGGCCGGGTCTCGCGGATGATCCGCTCGACCTCGTCGCCGGTGCCGACCGGCACGGTCGACTTGGTGACCACCACGGTGAAGCCGTCGAGCGCCGCCGCGATCTCGCGGGCGCAGGCGTAGACATAGGAGAGGTCGGCGTGGCCGTCGCCGCGCCGTGACGGGGTGCCGACCGCGATGAACACGGCATCGGCCGCCGCGACCGGCCCGGCCAACTCCGTCGTGAAGTCGAGCCGCTTCTCGCGCACGTTCGTCGCGACCAGCTGGTCGAGGCCCGGCTCGTAGATCGGGATCTCGCCGGCCTGCAAGGCCGCGATCTTGCCGGCGTCTTTGTCGACGCAGGTCACCTCGTGGCCGAAGTCGGCGAAGCACGCCCCCGACACGAGGCCCACATAGCCGGTGCCGATCATCGCAACACGCATCTGGAGGCCAGCCTTTCGGTTCCCGAGGTCGGGGGCGGGCCGCTCATAACAAAGGCTTAGCGGGCGAACAAGCGATCCGCGGGCTGGCGCGACGGATCCGGGCTCTGCGTGGCCGAATTCGCATAGAACGGTATCGTCCGACCGTTTTAAAGTCTCGTCAACCATACCGAGGTCAGGTAGGACTCGCCCCCCGGTTGTCGAACCGCCTCGGCCGCCGGGCCCGCTCACACCCGGCTCACCCGTGAAGAAACCGGCCATGTCGCAGACGCCTGCCACGACCGATCCGGCGACCGCATTCGCCATCGCTCTCAGAGCCCTGGAGCGAATCCGCGACCTCGGGCAGGTGCCCGATCCGGCGACCTTCACGGTGTGGTTCACGTATTTCCAGGGCCACAACCAGGCCCTCAACCGCGACATCGAGGAGCTCGACCCGGACGCCGTGTCGCGGACGCGGCTGAACGCGATTCACGACCGGCATTTCGGGACCGAGCGGCATTTCGGCCAGCTTCTGTCGGTCGGCGAGGCGCTCGGCGCCGAGACCCGCAAGGTCGAGAGCGTGATCCGGGTGGCCTCCGGCTCGGCCGCCGGCTACGGCATCGACCTGCAGAGCGCCGCCGAGGCCCTCGATTCCGGCGCCGCCGGCCTGTCGGTGTCGGAGCTGATCAAGTCGCTGGTCCGCTCCACCGACGCGATCCAGCAGACCAATGCGCTCCTTCAGGCCCAGCTCCAGCAGTCCGAGCATCAGTTTCGGCTGTTGCAGGAAAACATGGAGACGCTGCGCCTGGAGAGCATGACGGATCCGCTCACCCGGCTGGCGAATCGCAAGTATTTCGACTTTTCGCTGACCCAGGCGACGGCCCGGGCCGTCGACGACGAGGCGCCGGAGCCGTTCTCGCTCGCCATGGTCGACATCGACCGGTTCAAGCAGTTCAATGACCAGTTCGGACACACGACCGGCGACGACGTGCTGCGCCTCGTCGCCTTCGCGCTGAAGAACAACGTCCGCTCGAGCGATCTCGTCGCCCGCTACGGCGGCGACGAGTTCGCGGTGCTGCTGCCCAACGCGCCGCTCGAGGACGCCATGGCGGTCGGCGACCAGATCCGCAAGGCGGTCGCCGAGCGGCCGCTTCTGCGCCGCACCACCAAGGAGATGCTCGGCTACGTGACGCTGTCGATCGGAGTGGCGGCCTGGGCGCCGGGCGAAAGCTCCGAGGCCCTGCTCGAGCGGGCCGACCGTCATCTCTACGAGGCGAAGGCGAACGGGCGAAACTGCCTGGTCGGCGCCCCCGTCCGCCCGAGCTGAGCGCGCCGCTTCGCGCCCTCTCGGCGGCGGCACCACGGCCACACGCCGTCACCGAGCCGCATACGTACAAGTCCCGAGGCAGGGCGACGACTCGGGGCTCTACGGTGCGGATCCGCCACTCCGGCGACTCGCATTTTCAGGAGGGCCGCTTGCATTTGACCGACGCGCTTCCGATCGTCCGGCCGCGACGCCGTCGACCGGCCTTGCTGGCCGGCGCCGCCGGCCTCGCATTCCTGCTCGGGCTCGTCCCGATGCTGCCCGGCGACCGGGCGATCGCGCAGACGCCGGCCGCGGCCGGCGCCTCCGCCGGGACGCCCGCGGCCACGACACCGCAGCAGCAGACGTTGTCGCGCGAGCAGCTCGAGGCGCTGGTCGCGCCGATCGCGCTCTACTCCGACGACCTGCTGTCGCAGGTGCTGATGGCGTCGACCTATCCGCTGGAGATCGTCCAGGCGGCGCGCTGGCAGAAGGCGAATGCGAACCTTTCCGGCGCGGCCCTGCAGGACGCGCTGCAGAAGCAGCCCTGGGACGCCAGCGTCAAGGCGCTGGTCGCGGTGCCGCAGACCCTGACCATGCTCAACGACCAGCTCGACTGGACCCAGAAGCTCGGCGACGCCTTCCTGGCCCAGCAGGGCGACGTGCTCGACGCCGTGCAGCGGCTGCGCGCTCGCGCCGACGCGGCCGGCACCCTGAAGACGACCAAGCAGCAGAAGGTCTCGACCCGAACGGCCGAGGGCCGGACCGTGTTCGTCATCGAGCAGGCCGATCCGCAGGTCGTCTTCGTGCCGGCCTACGACCCGAACGTCGTCTTCGGCGCGTGGCCCTATCCGGCCTATCCGCCGGTCGCCTGGTATCCGCCCGGCTACGTGGCGAGCGGCGCCCTGTGGTTCGGAGCCGGGGTCGCCGCCGGCGCGGCGCTGTGGGGCGGCCTCAACTGGTGGAACCGCCAGGTCAACATCGACGTCAACCGCTTCAACAACTTCAACCGCACCAACATCGTCGACGGCACGTGGCGGCACAATGTCGACCATCGCCGCGGCGTCGCCTACGGCAATGCCGACGTGGCGCGTCAGTTCGGCCGTGGTGCCGCCGACACCGCCTCGCGCGAGGCCTTCCGCGGCCGGCTCGAAGCCGGCCAAGACCCTATTCGTGATCGCGCTGGTCTCGGTGACCGGGGCGGACCGGGCGACCGCCGTCCCGCAGACCGGGCCGGGGGCGCCGACCGAGGGGATCGCGGTGGCCGGGCGGCGACCGCCGACCGGCCGAGGCCGGCGGCCCGTGACGCCGCCCGCACCCGCGAAGCGTCACGCGGCGGCGGAGCCTTCGACGGCGTCGGCCGCGGCGGCGACGTGCGGCGCGAGAGCGCCCGCGGTGCGGCCAGCCGGGCGGCCAGCCGGGGGGCGGCGCCGGCGCGCGACGGCGGCGGCGAGTTCCGCGGTGGCGGCGTGCGTGGCGGCGGAGCGGAGTTTCGCGGCGGCGGTGGCGGCCCCAGGGGCGGCGGTGGCGGCTTGCGTGGTGGCGGCGGCGGACGCGGAGGACGACGATGAGCCCCCTCGCGCGCGTTCCGCTCGATCCCCCGTCCGCCCAGGAGACGACCGCCATGCCGTGCGTCATCGCCCCCAGCGTCATCGCCCCCGGGAGCATCGTCTCCCGGAGCATCGTCGACATCGTCGATCGTGTCGTCCGGGCGCTCGCACCGGTCGCTCGCATCGCATGCGTCGCGCTCGTCGCGCTTCTGCTCGCGCCCCTCGCCGCATCGGCGGCGCCGGCGCCGGCGCCGCCGCGCGGCTTCGCCAGCCCGCAGGACGCCGCCCAGGCCCTCTACGAGGCCGCCAAGGCCAAGGACCGCAAGGCCGTGGTCGCCATCCTCGGCCCCGCCGTCCGCACCTGGATCCTGTCCGGCGATCCGGTGCAGGACCGCGCCCGCGTCGCGCGCTTCGTCGACGCCTTCGCCAAGAAATCGGCGGTCACTGCCGAGGGTGACGCCAAGGCGGTGCTGACCGTCGGCGACGACGACTTCCCATTCCCGTTCCCGCTCGTGAAGAGCGACGGCAAATGGCGCTTCGATCCCGACGCAGGCCGCGAGGAGGTGCTCAATCGGCTGATCGGCCGCAACGAGCTCGACACCATCCAGACCCTGCTGGCGATCGTCGATGCGCAGCGCGACTACGCGGCTCGCCGGCACCGAGACGGTGCCGCGACCGAGTACGCGCAGCGGTTCCGCTCGCGCCCCGGCAAGACCGACGGCCTGTACTGGCCGGCCCGGCAGGGCGAGCCGCCGAGCCCGCTCGGGCCGCTGGTCGCCGACGCCGAGCGGCAGGGCTACGACGCCAAGGCCGGACGGGTGCCGTACCACGGCTATCTGTTCCGCATGCTGACCGCGCAAGGGCCGAAGGCGCCGGGCGGCGCCTACGAGTATCTGGCGAAAGGTCGGCTGATCGGCGGCTTCGCCGTGCTGGCCTATCCGGCCCGCTACGGGGTCTCCGGCGTCAAGACCTTCGCGGTGAGCCACGACGGCATCGTCTACGAGGCCGACCTCGGCCCGCGCACCGGCACGATCGCGCCCCGCATCCGAGCCTTCGATCCGGACGAGCCGTGGACCAAAGTGGCGCCGCCCAAGTCCTGACCGCCGCGGAGCAATCGCCGGAAGCCGCGACCGACGCCCGTCCGGGCGGCCGGCCGGTCACGATTGCGTTAACGCCTGTGGATGACGACAGCGGCTGGATGCACGCATCCACACTTTTAACGAGTATTTTTCACGAGCAATCGGCAGAGATTGCGCGCCGCATGCGCGACTCGCGTCATTTTTTGCAACCTACACGTGCATGAGCCGCTGACACTCGATAGGCGATGGTGAACGCGCGCCGGGTCCGGTCGGAGCAATTAACCTTCGGTCATTAACGAACTCTTTAGGAATTGATTGAGCCTACGCCGAGCCAGCCCGTAAGAGAGGAGCACGCTGAAAGAAGAATTCGAGCAGCGGACCGGTGGAGGCCTCACTTGCGTGTCGCTGTAGTTCATGACTGGCTCTACACGGTCGGCGGTGCCGAGCGGGTGCTGGGGGAGATCCTGCGGTGCTACCCCGGCGCCGACGTGTACACGCTTTTCGATGTGCTCGATCCGGCCGAACGCGCCAAGATCGGCTACGAGACGGCGCATACGAGCTTCATGCAGCGGCTGCCGTTCATCGGCTCGCAGCACCGCACCTATCTGCCGCTGATGCCGCTCGCCATCGAGCAGTTCGACCTGTCCGGCTACGATCTCGTGCTGTCGTCGAGCTATGCGGTGGCCAAGGGCGTGCTGGTCGGCCCCGACCAGGTCCACGTCTCCTACGTCCACTCGCCGATGCGCTACGCCTGGGATCTCCAGCACAGCTATCTGCGCGAGAGCGGCTACGGCCGGGTGAAGAGCGCCGTCGCCCGCATGGTCCTGCACCGCATGCGCCTGTGGGACAGCCGCACGGCGAGCGGACCGGACGCCATGATCGCCAACTCGGCCTTCGTGGCGCGACGCATCCGTCGGGTCTACGGCCGCACCGCCAAGGTGATCTATCCGCCCGTCACCATCGCCAAGCCGCGCCCCGAGGTGCCGCGCGGCAACCACTTCCTCGCGGCGAGCCGGCTGGTGCCCTACAAGAACATCGAGGCCGTGGTGCGGGCCTTCGCGGACCTGCCCGATCTCGAGCTGACGGTCGCCGGCGCCGGTCCCGAGGGCAAGCGGCTGCGCGAGATCGCCACGCCGAACGTGACGTTCGCCGGCTTCGTCAGCGACGAGGAGCTGCGCCGCCTGATGGCCACGGCCCGCGCCTTCGTGTTCGCCGCCGAGGAGGACTTCGGCATCATCATGGTCGAGGCGCTCTCCGAGGGCACGCCCGTGCTGGCGCTCGGTCGCGGCGGCGCCCGCGAGATCGTCTCGGCCGCGGTGCCGAACCGCTCGGGCATGTTCTTCCTGACCCCGTCGCCCGACGACATCGCCGACTGCGTGCGCGCCTTCGTGGTGCAGGAGCAGACCTTCTCGCGTTCGATCTGCCGGCAGCAGGCGCAGCGCTTCTCGGCCGAGCGTTTCCGGGCCGAGTTCCAGGCCTTCGTCGAGAAGGAGCTGGAGACGGCCCGTCGCGCCCGCGACGACGCCACCGGTTCGTTGTTCGCCACCCGCAGTTACGCGTGAGCCAGATGTCGATCGGATCCCTCGCCACCGTCACGGATCTCGCCGGCGCGCCGCGCCGCACCGGCCTGCTGATCCGCCTCTGGCGGCGCCGCGGCATCGCCGCCGGCGTGTTCGTGGCCGTGATGGCCGTCACGGTGCTGGCCCTGCTGGTGCTGCCGGTCAGCTACCTGGCGTCTGGATCCGTGATCGTCGCCGAGCCGGAGCCCGGCGTCCCCAACCAGCCCGCCGCCTGGGCCCAGAAGATCGGCGACCCGGCCGACCTCGAGAGCCAGCTTCTGCTGGTGCGCTCGCCGCGGGTGATGCGCCTCGCCATGGCGCTGCCCGGCGCCTACGACGCGGTTCTGCGCGAGTGCCGCTGGCAGGCCGGTCACGGCCTGCTCGGCGTCCTGATGCCGTCGCGCGGCAAGAGCTGCGACCAGCTCGCCCCCGACAGCGAGGAGCTGATCGAGTACGTGATGGCGCGCTACAAGGTCGGCACCGTCGGCCGCTCGCGGGTGATCACCATCGCCTATCAGTCGCCGCTGCCCGACGTCGCCCAGACGCTGGTCAATGCCCTGGTGACGGCCTTCCTGGACGACCAGAAAGCCGGCCTGTCGTCGAGCCGCGAGGCCGCCGCCGCGTATCTGTGGCAGGAGCTGCGCCAGCTCGACGCCGAGGTGCGCGAGAAGGACGCGGCCATCATGGAGTTCCGCCGGGCCAAAGGCCTGATGCGGGGCGCCGCCGCGCCGATCTCGTCGGAACGCCTCACCAGCATCAACCAGCAGCTCGCCGCCGCCGAGGCCGCGCGGGCCGACGCCGCCGCCCGGCTGAAGGAGATCCGGGCCAGCCAGGCGCGCGGCACCGCCGACGCGCCCGCCGTGCTGGCGAGCCGCTCGGTCGCCGACCTCAAGCAGCAGCTCACCACCGTCTCGGGCCAGCTCGCCAGCATGGCGGTGACGCTCGGCGACCGGCATCCCTCGCTGCGCGCCCTGCAGCGCGAGCGCGACACGCTCGATCAGCGCCTCTCCCAGGAGGTCGCGACCGTCGCGGCGAGCGCCCAGAAGAGCTACGACGCCGCCGACGCGCTGGTCGCCACGTTGAAGCAGCAGGCCGCCACCATCACGGCGGAGGTCGCCGCCGCGACGGCCGACGAGGCTTCGATCGAGAGCATGGTGCGGGCCGCCGACATCAAGCGGCAGAAGTACTCCGAGCTCTACAAGCGGGCGAGCGAGCTGGAGACGGAGCGGCGCGTGATGCAGGGCAGCACCCGCCTGGTCAGCCTCGCCGAGCATCCGACCAAGCCGTTCTTCCCCAAGAAGCTGCCGTTCCTGGCCGCCGGCTTCACGCTGGCGACGCTGCTCGGCCTCGGCGCCGCGCTGCTGCGCGACCGCGCGGACCGCAGCGTGCGGGCCTCCGGCGACCTCGCCACCGTCACGGGGGCGCCGATCTTCGCCGAGCTGCCGCGCGTCGTCGCCCGGACACCGGCCACCCCGGTGCTCGGCATGATGCTGAGCCGCCAGGCGGAGCTGCCGCTCGCCGCCGCGCTCGCCAAGGCGCGCCACGACCCCCACCTTCAGGACGCGCTGCGCAAGCTCTATGCCGGGATCGTGCTGGCCGGCTCCAACGAGCGCTTCCGCACCATCCTGGTCACGTCGTCGGGCCCGAGCGAGGGCAAGACCTTCACGACGCTGGCGCTCGCCGAGCTGGTCGCCGCGACGGGCCGGCGCGTGCTGGTGCTCGAATGCGACATGCGCCGGCCGACCATCGCGGACGCGCTCGATCTCCCCGGCGGCCCGGGCCTCACCGCCGTGCTGACCGGCAAGTTCCCGCTGCGCGAGGCGGTGGTGCGCACCGGCATCCAAAATCTCGACGTCCTCCCGGCCGGCCGCCCGACCGCCGCGTCGACCGAGCTCCTGATGGGCAAGGCGATGCTCGAGGCGCTGCGCTTCGCCGAGACCTATGATCTCGTGCTGATCGACAGCCCGCCCGCCGACGTGCTGATGGACGCCCATGTGCTCGCCAAGCACGTCGACGGCGTGCTGTGCTGCACCCGCTGGGGACGCTCGTCGATCGCCGGCGCCGCCGCCGCCATCGAGCGCCTGCGGGCCGCCGGCGGCCACGTGTTCGGCATGACCATCACGATGGTGAAGCCGGACGACCTGCCCTTCTACGAGGCGAAGCCGGTTCGCTCGGTGGCCTATCTCGGAGCCGGTTGATGGCGGCCCCCCGCGTCCTGTTCGTCAACCACACGAGCGCGATCGCGGGCGCCGAGCTGATCCTGCTCGACGTGGTGCGGGCCTGGCGCGGCGCCACCGCGTTCCTGTTCGAGGACGGGCCGCTCGAAGGCGCCATGCGGGGCCGCGGGCTCGCCGTCGTCAAGTCGCGCTTCGGCCGCGGCCTCTCGGTGGTGAAACGTGACGCCTCGCTGTGGCGCGCGGCGCCGCTCGCCGGCCGCCTCGCCGGCCTGACCGCCGAGATCGTCGGCGCGGCGCGCCGCCACGACGTCATCTACGCCAACTCGCAGAAGGCCTTCGTGCTGGCCGCGCTGGCCGCGGCGGTGACGCGGCGACCGCTGGTCTGGCACCTGCACGACATCGTCGACGGCAGCCATTTCGGCACCGGCCAGCGCCGGCTTCAGGTGGGGCTCGCCAACCGCTTCGCGGCCCGCGTCATCGTGCCCTCGGCACCCGCGGCGGAGGCCTTCGTGGCCGCCGGGGGGCGCGAAAACCTGGTCGAGGTGGTGCCGAACGGCGTCGACGTGACCCGCGATCCGCGATCGCGTGAGAACCTGCGGCGCGATCTCGGCCTGCCGGACGGTGCCCTGATCGGCGTGTTCAGCCGGCTCGCCCCGTGGAAGGGCCAGCACGTCGCGATCGAGGCGCTGGCGGCCGAACCGCTCGCGGCGGAGCCGACGGCGACGCTGGTGATCGCCGGCGACGCGCTGTTCGGCGAGCAGGACTACGCCGCGGAGCTGCGCGCCCAGGCGGACCGGCTCGGCGTCGCCGACCGCGTGAGGTTTCTCGGTCACCGCGCCGACGTGCCGTTGCTGATGCAGGCCGTCGACGTGATGGTGCATCCCTCCGTCGCGCCGGAGCCGTTCGGCCGCACCCTGGTCGAGGCGATGGCGTCGCGTGTGCCCGTGATCGCGACCGCGGCCGGTGCGGCGCCCGACATCCTCGACCACGGTGCCTGCGGCACGCTGGTGCCGCCCGGCGACCCGGCCGCCCTCGCGGTCGCGCTCCGCACCGCGCTCGCGCGCCCCGCGAATCTCACCGACCAGCTCGACCGCGCCGAGGCGCGGGCCCGGGCGCAATACGGCGTCGCCGCCATGCAGGCGGCGGTCGCCGCCGTGATCGCCCGGGTGGCGATCGCCCGATGACGGCCGTGGTGACCGAGGGGGAGAGCGCGCGCGGGACGACGCGATCGACGCGCCGCCTCGTCGCCGTCCTGATGGGCGGCGCCCTGGTGAGCAAGCTGCTCGGCTTCGCCCGCGAGCTGATGATGGCGCAGGTGCTCGGCGCCTCGCTGATCGCCGACGGCTTTCGCGGCGCCATGACGGCGATCCTGCTGCCGCTCGCCTTCCTGCAGAACGAGAGCGTGCCGGCGATCATGATCCCGGGCCAACGCGACGCCCTGGCCCGCGGCGACGCCCCGGTGCGGCTCGCCTCGCTCACCACGGCGCTGACCCTGATGGCGCTCGTGCTGACGATCGCGGTCGAGGCGGCCGGTGCCTGGTGGATCGACGCCGTGGTCGGCGGCTTCGTGCCGGAAGGCCGCGAGACGACGCTCGCCTTCGTGCGCATCATGGCGCTCGGCATGCCGGCCTCGGTGGCGCTCAACTGCCTGGCCGCCGGGGAGATCGCGCTCGGCCGCTCGCGCATCACCAATCTGCGGGCCGGACTGCTGAACGTCTGCGTCATGCTCGGGCTCGCGCTGCTGATGCTCACCGGCCGGGTCGACGTGCTGGCCTGGGCCTTCACGCTGTCGTTCAACGCGCTCGCCGCCTGGGGGGTCTGGACGCTGTGGCGCGAGGGTCAGCTCAGCTTCGCCGGCGCGCGGCCGTCGCTGGTGCTCGCGAGCGGCGCCGATTTCCTGCGCCGGCTGCGGCCGCTGCTCGCCCTGCCCTTCGCCGAGCAGCTCAACGTCTGGATCGAGCGCCTGCTCACCTCGCGGCTCGGCACCGGCACGGTCGCCTCGCTCGACTACGCCCGCACCTTGACCGACAGCGCGACCCTGCTGATCAGCCAGCCGGTCGGCCTCGGCGTGCTGTCGTCCCACCCGCCCGAGGACGACCGTGCCCGCATCGAGCGGATCGCCGCCCCGGTGCTGGCGCTGGCGCTGCCGGCGTCCATGTTCGTCGTCGTGTTCGCGCCCGAGATCGTGCGGCTGGTGTTCTTCCGCGGCGCCTTCACGGAGCAGGCCGTCGCGCTCACCAGCCAGGCCCTGCAGGGCATCGCGGCCGGCCTGTGGGCCTCGACGCTCGGCTGGATTCTCCTGCGCACGCTCAACAGCACCGGCCGCAACCTGCACGCCGCCCTGATCCTGATCGCCGCCTACGCGCTCAACATGGTGTTCAATCTGGCGACCGCGTCGCTGCAGCAGAGCTCGGGCGTCGGTGTGCTGATCATCGGGACGGGCGAGGCGGTGCGCAGCCTGGTGCTGCTCGGCGGCACGCTGCTCGCGCTCTCCTGTCGGCGCCGCATCGCGGTGCTGATCCTGATCGCCGCCGGCCCGGCGCTGGCGATGCTCGGCGCCGGACTTATGATCCGCGCGGAGATCACCGGCCTGCTGCCGCGCCTCACCGCCGGCGGCGGGGCCTGCGCGGCCGCCGTCGCGGTGGCCGCTCTCCTGCTGATGCCGGCGACCTGCCGGGCCGTCGCCGTCCAAATCCGCGACCGAATCCGCGACCGCATTTTCAGTGCAGGGAGATCCTGATGGTCACGAGCTCCGCCGCATCCCCCGTGCGACGGCCCGGCGCCGAGATGCTGGTGCGCCCGGTGGGCGCCGCCGTCGACGCCGTGCTCGGCACGCGCGGCTGCTTGTTCACGTTCCACCGCGCCGCCCCGCCGGCCCTCTGGGAGCGCCTGCCCAATCGCGAGTTCTATCTCGACCTCGACTTTCTCGACCGGCTGCTCGGCTATCTCGCCGCGACCGGCTGGTCGGTGGTTACGATCGCGGAGGCGCTCCGCCGCACGGCGCGCGGAGAACCCGGCGACCGCTTCGTCAACTTCTCGGTCGACGACTGCTATCGCGACACCTACGAGGCCGTGATCCCGCTGTTCCGCCGCCACGGCGTGCCGGTGACGCTGTTCGTCACCACCGGCATCCCGGACGGCACCCTGCCGCTGGTCTTCGCCGGGCTCGAGGACGTCCTCCTGAACAACGACCGCGTCGTGGTCGACGGCGAGACGATCGCGGTCGCGACGCCCGAGGCGCGGCGGGCCGCCTACGCGCGCATCGCCGCCGCCTGGGACGCCGACGCGCCGGCGCAACACTACGTGACCTTCTGCGCCGAGAACGGCGTCGACGCGACCGCGATGCACTGGACGCACGCGATGTCGTGGGAGATGCTGGAGGCGGTGCGCGACGATCCGTTGGTCGAGATCGGCGGCCACACGGTGTCGCACGCCCGCATCTCGCGCCTGCCGGCCTCGCAGGCCTTCGCCGAGATCGCCGGCTGCCGCGACCGCCTGCGCGAGCGGCTGGGCGTCGCCTGCGACCACTTCGCCTTTCCGTATGGACGCTCCGGCGACTGCGGCCCGCGCGACTTCGACCTCGTCAAGGAGGCGGGCTTCACGAGCGGCGCCACCACCCGCAAGGGCCTGGTACGGCGCGGCCAGGACGCCTATCGGCTGCCGCGCGTCACGCTCGGCGGCGCGCAGCGCCATCTGGCACTCGCCGAGCTGCATCTCACCGGCGTCAGCAGCCTCGCCGCCAGGGTTCTGGGCCGTGTCTGAGGGGCGCCCGCTGCGGATCCTCTCGATCGCCCATCCGGCGGTCAGCCGCGCGGTCGGGCGGCGGCGCTATACGCCCTTCGCGGCGCGCCGCGATCTCGACGTGCATCTCGTGGTGCCGGCGACCTGGCACCAGTTCGGCCGCGACACGGCGGCCGACCCGCCGCCCGATCCCGGCGTGACCCTGCACGTGATGCCGATCCGGCTGAAGAAAGCCGGGCCGATGGGCTGGTACCTGCATTTCTATCCCGGCCTGCGCGAGCTGATCAGGACGCTCGCGCCCGACGTGATCCATCTCTGGGAGGAGCCGTGGAGCGTCGTCGCGCTGCAGGCGTCGCTTCTCAAGGGCGACGCCGCGCTGGTGCTGGAGGTCGACCAGAACATCCTCAAGAGGTTGCCGCCGCCGTTCGAGAGCATCCGCAGACATGTTCTGAGACAGACCACGCATCTGCTCTCGCGCAGCCCGGACGCGACCATGGTCTGCCGCGCCCGCGGCTATGCGGGGCCGGTGACGCCGATCGGCTACGGGGTCGACCCGACGGTCTTCCGGCCCGACCCCGCCGCGGACCGGCGCACGACGACGTCGTCGCGCGCGACGCCGCTGCGGCTCGGCTATGTCGGCCGGCTGGTCGTCGAGAAGGGGCTCGACGATGCGCTCGACGCCATGGCGCGGGCGACGGCCCCCTGCACGCTCTCGATCCTGGGCGAAGGTCCGCACGAGCCGAAGCTGCGCGACAGAATCGTGGCGCTCGGTCTCGCCGACCGGGTCGACATCCGCGGCTGGGGTACGCCCGACGCGGTCGCCGCGTTCATGCGCAGCCTCGATGCTCTGATCCTCCTGACCCGCACGACACACGCGGTCCGCGAGCAGTTCGGCCGGGTGATCGTCGAGGCGCAGAGCTGCGGCGTGCCGGTGATCGGCTCGACCTGCGGGGCGATCCCGGACGTGATCGGCCGCGGCGGCTGGGTGATCCCGGAGAGCGATCCCGCAGCGCTCGCCGCCCTGATCGAGCGGCTCGCGGCCGACCCCGGCGCTCTCGCGAGAACGGGTGAGGCGGGGCGGGAGAACGTGCTGACGCGGTTCACCTACGAGGCCGTGGCCGAGGCGCTCGCGGTGGCGTGGCAGGCGGCGGCGCGAGACACACGATCGCGTGAAAACTTGCATAAAAATGGAAGTGTCACGAAAACGAAGGTATCACCTTCACCGGTCGGCAACGATCGGGCGATCTGATCGGGGCGAGCCGAACGAAGAACCTGACGACGAGAGAGCAGCGGCGCTCCCGCGCCGACGAAACCAACCGGACCTCGGATCGCCGCCACCGCGCTTTGCACGACGACGGCGGTCGTGTCACCGAAGCAAGCGCCCCGAGATGCGGGAGCCGAGACCCACACCCATGACCTTCGAAATCGTCCAGATCGTGCAGGAGCTGAGCTCGGTCGGCGGGGTCGAGAGCGTCGCGCTCGAACTCACCGGCGTCTTCGGTCGCGCCGGCGTGCCGAATTCCGTGATCGCCTCGACGATCGGCAAGGCGCCCGACCGCCGCACCATGATCGAGCGCGTCGCACCGTGGCTCGCCCGCATCCCCACCCGCGGCGCGCTGCGTCACGTCGGCCGCTTCGTCGTCGTGCCGCTGTTCACCCTCGCGGCGACCGCCGCGGCCCGCCGTCATCCCGGCGCCGTCGTGATCAGCCACGGCGACAGCCTGCGCGGTGACGTGCTGGTGGTACACGCCGTCAACGCCGAGAACATCGCCGAGAAGCGCCGCGCCGGACAGTGGCGCTGGATGCTCAACCCGACCCATCTGTGGGTCGCGCTGCGCGATCGCGTCATGATCGGCGGCCTCCGCTACAAGATGTTCGTCGCGGTGTCGTCGCGCGTCGCCGACGAGCTGCAGCGCTATTACGGCGTGCCGGCCTCGCGCATCCGCATCATCCCGAACGGCATCGACCTGCACCGTTTCCGTCCCGATCCGGCGGCCGGCGCCCGCATCCGCGCCGAGCTCGGCGTCCCGGCGACGGCGAAGCTCGTGCTGTTCATCGGCAACGAGTTCGACCGCAAGGGCCTCGCTCATGCGATCGGCGCCGTGGATCTGCTCGACGACGATACCTGGCTGGTCGTCGTCGGCTCGGAGAGCCCGGCGCCGTGGCGCCGGCGGGCCCGGCGCTGCGGAAACCGCCTGGTGTTCGCGGGCTCGCGCCACGACGTCGAGGCATTCTACGCCGCCGCCGACGCGTTCGTGTTTCCAACCTCCTACGAGACCTTCTCGCTGGTCTGCATGGAGGCGATGGCGTGCGAGGTGCCGGTGCTCGCCACCCCGGTCGGCGGCATCGAGGACTATCTGAGGGACGACGTGAACGGCTATCGCATCTCGCCCGACCCGGCCGAGATCGCCGCGAAGCTGCGCCGGGTGCTCGACGACCCCGAGCTGCACGCGCGGCTGCGGCGCGGCGCCCGCGCCACAGCCGAGCGTTACGGCTGGGACTTGGTCGGTGCCGCCTATATCGCGCTCGCCGCAGAGCTGAGCGGCGCGGCGACGGCACAATGACCCCCTTCGTCGTGGAGCCCGACCGGGCGTGGCTCGTCGGCGTTCTGGAAACCCTCGGGCGCACCGGCGCGGCGGCGACCGGCTTCGCCATCGTCGTCCTTTCGGTGGTGCCGCCCGGGCTGCGGCCCGTGGTGTCGTCGCAGGGCGTCGAGCACGGTGCGATCTTCCTCCTGTTCGGGCTCGCCTTCGGGCTCGCCGTGCCGCGCCGCCTGGTCGTTCAGGCGACCGCGGCGCTCGTGTTCACGGGCGCCGCCGAGGTGATCCAGATGCTGGTGCCCGGCCGCCACGCGCGCTGGTCGGACTTCGTCGTCGACTCCCTCGGGGTGCTCGCCGGCCTCGCGATCGCGGCCGCGATCCACCGCGTCGCGGTCCGGCTCGCCCGGCCGTCGCCCAGCTCCGCCCCGTCCGCATGACCGACGATCCGCACGACCTCGCCCGCTTCGTCGCGGCTCAGGATGCGGTGTTCGACACGGCGCTCGCCGAGCTGACCGCGGGGCGCAAGCGCAGCCATTGGATGTGGTTCGTGTTTCCGCAGCATCGCGGGCTCGGCCGCTCGCCGACCGCGCAGCTCTACGGCATCGGCTCCCTCGCCGAGGCGCGCGCCTATCTGGCGCATCCGCTGCTGGGGAAAAGGCTCGTCGCCGCGACGAAAACCGTGCTCGGCGCGCCGGCCCCCTCCCTGCACGCGATCTTCGGTTCGCCCGACGATCTGAAGTTCCGCTCGTCGATGACGCTGTTCGAACGCGCCGCGCCGGGCACGCCGGTGTTCGCCCACGCGCTCGACCGTTGGTGCGGCGGCGAACGCGATGCGCTCACCCTCGACCTGATCGGATCGGAGACGACGCGACAATGAGCGCCGGGGTCGATCTCGATCGTCCGTTCCGCACCATGCGGCGCCTCGTCGCGCTGCGCGCCGCCGCCGTGCCCACGCTCCCGGCGGACGCGAGCTTGGCCGAGGCGGCCCGCCTGCTCGGCCGGCGCGGTGTCACGGCCGCGGCGGTGACGCGCGGCGACGCGCTCGCCGGCGTCGTCTCGCACCGGAGCATCGCGGCGGCGGCGGCGCGCCTGCCCGAAGCGACTCCGCAGTCGCTCACGACCGGCGCATGCACAGAGGCCGTGCCGGTGGTCGGCCTCGACACCGCGGTGCCGGAGGCGCTCGCGCAGCTCGCCTCCGGGGCGGCCGACCACATCGGATCCGAGCACGCCGCACCCGCCCCCGCAGCCCCGGACCACGTCGCCGTGGTCGATCCGGAGGGCCGCGTCGTCGATCTCCTGTCGCGCGCCGACCTGCTCGCCGAGCTCGTCTGGCACCAGGGCGAGGTGATCCGCGAGATGCGGCTGCAGGAGCGGCTGATGCATCTGCAGGGCGTCTACAGCTGCTGAGCGCCGGGCGCGCACCGCGTCGTCGATGCGGCAGGATCGACGACGGCGCTCAGCGCAGCTCGCGCAGGTCGCGCACCACGGTGCGGCGGACCGCCAGCGCGTCGCGGCGGGCGGCGCGAACGCCGTTCAGGAAGGTCGCGGCATTGTGGCGGCCGCCGGTGCCGAGCAACGAGCGCAGCGCGAGCTCGACCGTCAACCGCAGCCGCTCGACGGCGAGATCGAGATGGCTCGGCGCTACGCCACCGACCGCCGCGGCGGCGCGGCGCGCCTCGGCGAGCTGCTCCAGCCGGCGATAGAGCCCATAACCGACGTCGAAGCCGGTCCGCCGCTCCGGCAGGAGCCGGGCATGACGGGCGTGACGCGTGACGCCGACCGTGGTCCGGCCGCGGCGGCGGAGCTGATCGAGCGCGAGCAGGAAGCTGACGGCGTCGCCGCCCTCGCCGGTGGTGTCGAGACCGATCTGGCGCAGCGTCACGGTGCGGCCCCAGAACACCGCGCCGAGCAGGCTGCGGGCGCGGATCACGCCGCGCAGCCACGAGACGAGCGACGGCTCGTGCGGGCGGTCGGCGACCGCGAGATCGGCGCCGGTGCCCTCGGTCGCGATCTTCACCACGCGCGGCACGAGATCGACCCCGGCGATCGAGTCGGCGTAGAGGATCACATGGTCGCGCAGGATCGCCAGCCAGGCGGCATCGAGGACGACGCCCTCGGAGGTCGCCACCACGATGTCGACCTCGGCGGCCAGCACCGCGACCGCATCGGCGAGCAGATCGGACTCGGCCGCCGCGACGATGCCGGCCG
Source organism: Rhodoplanes azumiensis (assembly GCF_042682915.1). Classification (NCBI taxonomy): domain Bacteria; kingdom Pseudomonadati; phylum Pseudomonadota; class Alphaproteobacteria; order Hyphomicrobiales; family Nitrobacteraceae; genus Rhodoplanes; species Rhodoplanes azumiensis. The sequence goes on from NZ_JBHUIW010000018.1 coordinate 52,587, forward strand.
AGGCCGCGGCGGCGACCGCCGCGAAGGCGTGCTCGCGGCCTTTCGGCACGGCCAGCACGGCGCGGGTCGGCGGGTGTCGCCACGCCCGCGTCGCCGCCAGCGTCGCCGCGGCGAGCCGCGGATCGCCGCGGCCGATCACGATCACGCCGAAGGTGGGGTCGATCGCGCTCATCTCAGGCGAGCCGCCGAAACGCGTCGACGAACACGCGCGCCACCGCCTCCGGGGCGGCGCGGTCGATCGCCTCCTCGATGCCCTCGAAGGAGAACGGCCGGTTGGTCCAGGCTTCCGTCATCACGTTGACGGCCATCGCGAGGTGATAGGCGCTGTCCGCCGGGAACAGGACGCCACGCCGTCCGTAGTCGACGAGCTCGGCGAGCGTGCCCGTGTCCGGGACGACGACGCTCTTGCGGGCGGCGAGCGCCGCCAGCACGGCCGCACTCGCGCGGTCGTCGGGGCACGGGACGACCAGCACGTCGATGTCGCGCACGAAGCCGGCGGGATCGTCGGTGTCGACGACGGTCGCGCCGGGCGGCAGATCGCCCCGCCGGGCGAGCGCCACGGGGGCGACGTGCAGCCGGAAGAGATCGCTGTGGCCGGTGAGCGCGACGGCCCGGCTCATCAGCGCGAGAGTCTCGGGCGACGCCTCCGGATCGAAGACGCCGAGCACCGGCACGCTGCGCCGGACGCGCCCCTCGGCCGCCGCGGCGAGCGGCACCCGGGCGGCGACGGGCGGCGCCACCAGCGAGAAGCGGGCGCGGGCGAAGAAGCCATGCCGGAAGTGCCGGCCCATGTCGGCCCGGTTGGAGCCGACGACCGCGGCCACGTGGCGCGAGGCGCGCCGGGCCGGCCAAGCGGCGAGGCCGCGGCCGCGGTGGACGAGATCGCCGAGGCCGCGCGGTCGACCGGCCGGCGTCTCCGCGACGGTCCCGACCGACGAGACGAAATGGACGAGCGGCCGCGCGGCACGCGCCGCCTCGCCCCACACCGGTCCGAGATCGGCCGTCGCCCCGAAGGTCTGCACGATCGCGGCGCCCTCCTGGGCGACGATCAGGGCGAGCCGATCGACGTGATTGCGATAGGTGACGAGACCCGGCAACTCCGCCGGCACGTCGTCGAAGCGGCGCCCGGGCGCGAGATCGAGATCGATCACGACCGGCGTGATGCCGGCCTCGGCGAGCGCCGCCAGGAAGGCGCGCGATCGATACGGCCGAAACGTCGTCGTCGCGGCTGCCGGACCGGCGAACACCAGGGCGGCCTTCATGGTCTGTCCTGCTGCTCCGTCCTCGCGCCCACGGGCGCACGGTGCGCATCCGAAACGCGCGCCCTGCCCCCTTGCTTCGGTCTATATCACGGGCCGCGCCGGCTTGGCACCCGCGCCGGCTCGGCACGTCCCCGCCGAGAAACCGTCCTCGGACCGCGGGCCGCGGGGCCGCGGTCAGGCCGCGTCGGAAAAGACGAAGCCGCCGCGCGGGCCGGCGCGAAAGCGGCCGCGGCCGCTGTGCTGCAGCGGCCCGGCGACGGTGCCGAGCTCGACCGAGAAGCCGCAGTCGTAGTCGCCGTCGGGGCGGCGCGCGCAGTCTTGCTTGCGGAAGCCGCGAACCTCGAACAGCGCCGTGCCGGCACGGCGGATGCGGTCGACGCCGACCGTGCCCTCGGTCTCGGCGACGAAGTCGACGACGGCGCGGACCTGATTCGACAGGGTGGTCGTGACGGCGCGGCGCATGGCGTCCTCGCTCGGCTCGCCGATGCCGTTGAGCACCGCCGTCACCCACACGACGATCGCGATCACGGCGGCGCCCATCACCTGTTCCCCTGTGCCACACCCACGGAAGGCACCATGGCACAAAGGCTTTTCGTCCCGGTTCAGGCGCTGCGGACAATTTTAACGACCGGCGCGGCGCGCGGCAGAGCAGGCATCGGCCGCGGCCGCGACGTTGTCAGGTGCGACGGAATCGGCCAATGCTTGTCGGTTCGGCGATGTCCCGCCGCGCCGTCCGGAGATCCCCATGCCCCGTCCGTCTCGTCCCGCCGCGCCCGGTCCCGCCGCGGCCCGCGTCGTGCGAAGACCCGCAGCCGCGCGCAAGCCGGCCGCGCGAAGCAAGGCCGCGCCCGAGAAAGCGACGGTGAAGAAAACCGCGTCGAACAAGACCGCCCTGCCCGCCTATCGCCTGCCCGATCTCGACGAGGCGACGCTGACGCCGGCCCAGGCGGAGCTGCTCGCCGCCATGCGGGCGGGGCCGCGCGGCGCCGGGCTGAACCTGCGCGGGCCGTTCGGCGTGTTCATGCACGCCCCGGCCTTCGGGACGCTCGCCCAGGCGCTCGGTGCCCACTGCCGGTTCGGCACGTCGATCCCGCCGCGGCTGTCGGAGTTCGCGATCCTGGTCACGGCGCGGCTGTGGAAGGCTCACTACGAATGGCACGTCCACGCACCGATCGCCGCCAAGGCCGGCGTGACGCCTTCGACCATCGCCGACCTGAAGGCCGGCCGGGCGCCGGCCCGCGCGCCCGCCGACGAGAAGGCCGTCCACGCCTTCGTCACCGAGCTCTACGCCAAGAAGCGCGTCTCCGACCGCACCTATGCGCGTGTCCACACGCTGTTCGGCGACGCCGGCATGGTCGAGCTGGCCGGCATCCTCGGCTATTACGCGCTGGTGGCGATGACGCTCGACGTGTTCCGCGTGCCGGTGCCGGAGGGCGAGCCGCTGCCGTTCAGGGAGCCTGCGATCTGATCAGCCCGCGGCGGCGACCTGGGGGCTCGCGGCGTCGCCGCTCGCAGCCGGTGCCGAGGGGCGCGCGGTGCGTTGCTGGAGGAGGCCGAGGAAGCGGTCCTTCGGCATCGGCGGGGCGAGCAGCACGCCCTGGCCGTAGTCGCACCCCATGATCTGGAGCGCCTGCAGGTCGGCGACGCTCTCGATGCCCTCGGCGACCGCGACGCTGCCGAAGCGGTGCGCGAGGTCGATCGCGGTCTGGCAGATCGCCGCGTTGGTCGCGTCGGTGGCGCAGTCCTTGACGAAGCTGTGGTTCAGCTTCAGCTCGGCGAAGGCGAGCTCACGCAGGCTCGAGAAGGACGAGTAGCCGGCGCCGAAGTCGTCGATCGACACCATGATGTTCGAATCACGCAGCGCCTCGGCGATCGTCTGGGCGCGGCGTATGTCGCGGACGATCTGATCCTCGGTGACCTCGACCATCAGGCCCGGCCAGTCGGCGGCGTCGGGGCGATGCGCCGCGACGATCTCGGCGATCGGCAGGCGGCCCAGCACATGCACGGGCACGTTGATGGCGAGCCGCAGGTTGAAGCCGGCGGCGCGGAACACCGACCAGTCGGCGAGTGCCGAGATCAGCGCGTATTCGGACAGGTCGAGCAGGCTGTCCTCGTCGATGCCGGGCAGGAAGCGTCCGGGCAGCAGCACGCCCAGCTCGGGATGGCGGATACGGGCGAGCGCCTCGGCGCCGGCCAGGCATTTCTTCCGGAGGTCGATCTTGGGCTGGTACCACAGCTCCAGCCAGGTCTCGCGCAGCGCCTCGGCGACCCCGACCTTGCCGGTCGGCGTCCGCCCGCCCGCGTCGTGGATTCCCGTCTCGCTCGGCTGGCTCGTCATCGTCCCCCCGGTTGGACACGCCCGATCGCAATCCCGGAGTCTCACCGAATAGACCAAGTCCCTTAACCAAAGGTGTCGGGCCGCCCCGCCAAAACGCGCCGTCCGGGCCGCTGGTTCGGCTCGGCCGCCGCCGGCGCCGGCACGACGCATCGCGGTGCCGGTCGGCTCGACGACGCGCTCGACCTCGATCGTGCCGGCCCGCCGGATCCGGGCCGCGGCCGGCCCGGCGAGACACACGAGCGCGGTCGGGACCGTGACGGTCGCCGCATCGGAGAAGCCTGCCGTGCGGCGACCTGTGCCGGGGAACAGCGCCGCGGACCATGATCGCAACGGTGTTGACGCAGGCTTGACGCGATCCTGCGGGACGGCGCGTGGCCACGGCGCGGGTCGCGGTGCTAAAATTCGATGCAGGAGTCGGGTGCACGACACGGCGCGGGTCGGATGCCCGTGGTAACGTGCGCTCAGCATGCAGGATCGGACCAGCATGGCGGGCGGACCCACACGGGGACGAATCGGAGGCGACGGGCGACGGTCCGCCGGCCCCGAGCCGCATCCGGACGACGCGTCCGACGCCGCGGGCGGACGGGTGATCCGTTTCGTTCCACGCCCTCGCGCCCCGACCGGCCGGGGCAGCCGCCGGTCCGTCGCGTCCGACACCCCGCCGGTCGCGTGGCCGACCGCCGAGGTCGTCCGCCCCGATTTCGTCCATCACCAGCCGCCGCGCCGCGACCTGGTCCATGGCGGTCCGGCCAATGACGGCGCGGTCCATGACGGCGCGGTCCATGGCGGTCCGGGCCATGGCGGTCCGGTCCGCGACAATCCGGTCGACGACGGCCCCGCCCTGGGTGCCGACGCGGCCGGCCACGCCGCCGACACGCCGGCGGACGACTACCGCGACCGCATGGTGGCCAATCTGGCGGGGCTCGCCGTGCTGGCGATACTGATCGCCGGCGGCCTGTGGATCGCCGTGACCATGGCGGACCAGCGCAAGAGCCAGGACTGCGTGCTGTCCGGCCGGCCGGCCTGCACGCCGATCCCGGTCCAGGTGCAAGTGCCTGCCCCGAAGCTGCCGCCCGGCCCGTGAGGGCGGCGGCGCGAAGGGCCCCGAAACGGGCTTTCGGCGAACCGGACCGTCGGTTCGATTCGATCGGCCCGGCAAGGCATTGCGACCCAGCGGGGGACAGCCGGCGGCGCGCATTGCGCTCCCGCGGGGTTCTGGCTATACGGACCGGAACGAAAGAGCGACCCATCGCCGCCGTATTGGGGGGCATGCGCACGCGCGTGCCGGGCAGGATTCACGGCATTCAGAGAGTCACCGATGTCCTCGACGTTCGATACCGTCGCCAATATCATCTCGGAAACATGTGATATTCCGCGCGAGAAGATCACGCCGGAAAGCCACGCCATCGACGATCTCGGCATCGACAGCCTCGACTTCCTCGACATCGCCTTCGCGATCGACAAGGCCTTCGGGATCAAGCTGCCGCTCGAGCAGTGGACCCAGGAGGTCAACGACGGCAAGGCGACCACCGAGCAGTACTTCGTGCTCGGCAACCTGTGCACCCGGATCGACCAGCTCGTCGCCGCCAAGGGCGCCTGAGCGCCCCCGATGCGTCTCGAGTACTTCCAGCTCATCGACCGGATCGTCGCCCTCGATCTCGACGCGCGCACGATCGAGATGCAGGCGCAGGTGCCCGAGACGAGCACCATCTTCGAAGGCCACTTCCCCGGCCATCCGCTGATGCCCGGGGTGCTGCTGATCGAGGCCATGGCGCAGACCTGCGGCTGGCTCTTGATCGGGCTCAACGGCTTCACGCGCATGCCCTTCCTGGCCGCCGTCAAGGAGGCCAAGCTGCGCTCCTTCGTGACCCCCGGGCAGGCGCTGACGATCGCCGGCCGCCTCGCGCACGACGGCTCCGGCTTCGCCATGACGCATGCGCGTGTGACGGTCGACGGCAAGGCGGTGTGCGAGGCCGACATCACGTTCCGCATCGTGCCGTTCCCGCACCCGGACTTTCGGACCAACATGGAAGCGGTGGCGCGGCGCATCGGCTACCCCCTGGAGGCCAACGCCCATGGCTGACGCGACCCGCGAGGCCTGGATCACCGGCATCGGGCTCGTCTCCTGTCTCGGCGAAGGCGACGCGGCGCATTGGCAGGCGTTCGACGCCGCCGCGCCCGTCTACGACGAGACCACCTTCGCGCCCTATGTGGTGCACCCGCTCGCCCTGCCCTCCTTCGACGCGCAGATCCCCAAGAAGGGCGACCAGCGCCAGATGGAGCAGTGGCAGCGCACCGGCACCTATGCGGCCGGCCTCGCGCTCGACGCGGCCGGGCTGAAGGGCAAGGCCGACGTGCTCGGCCGCATGGACATGATCGTCGCGGCCGGCGGCGGCGAGCGCGACTGGGCCGTCGACAGCGCCATCGTCTCGGGGCTCGCCGGCGCCGAGAACCCGGGCGCCTATCTCAACGAGCGGCTCACCAGCGACCTGCGGCCGACCCTGTTCCTGGCTCAGCTCTCCAACCTGCTCGCCGGCAACATCTCGATCGTGCACGGCGTCACCGGCTCGTCGCGCACCTTCATGGGCGAGGAAGGCTCCGGCATCGAGGCGGTGCGCATCGCGCAGGCCCGCATCGCCTCGGGCCAGAGCGACGTGACGCTGGTCGGCGGCTCGCAGAACGGCGAGCGCAAGGATCTGCTGATGCTGTTCGAGTTCGGCGGCCATGCACTCAAGAGCCCGTTCCGCACGGTGTGGGACCGCTCCGAGCAGCCCGGCTTCGCCACCGGCTCGCTCGGCGCCTTCCTGGTGATCGAGGCGAAGGCCCATGCGCAGGCCCGCGGGGCGCGGCCGCTGGCGCGGCTCGCGGCGGTGGTCAGCGACCGCGCCAAGCGCGACGCTCCGGGCGCCGTGACGGCGTCGCTCGACCGGCTGTGGAACCGCCTGCCCGCCGTCACGGCGGATCGCGCCGCCGTGCTGTCGGGCGCGACCGGCGCGGCCGACGCGACCGCGCAGGAGCGCGCCGCGCTCGCAGCGCGCGGCCTGCCGGTGCGGGCCACGGGGAGCATCGCCGGCCATTCGATCGAGCCGCAATTCGCCTTCAACATCGCGCTCGCCGCGCTCGCGCTCGACCACGGCCGGCTGTTCCCGCCGTGCGATACCACGGGCTTCGAGCTGCCCGCGAGCGGGCCGCTCGACCAGGTGGTGGTGACCGGCGTCGGCCACTGGCGCGGCGAAGGCCTCGCCCTGGTCGAGGCGGTGCGGTAGGAACGAGACAGAGGGCGGAGTTCCCCTTTCTTCACCTCCCCCTGGAGGGGGGAGGTCGACCGGCCACAGGCCGGTCGGGAGGGGGTGAACAGGCGAAGCCTGCACCTTGCGGCTTCACCCCACCCCGGAGCGCGCTGCCGCGCGCCCCGACCCTCCCCCTCCAGGGGAGGGTGCAGGCCCCCTCCAGGGGGAGGGTGCAGGAAAGGAGACCCGACATGGCAGTGCGCGACAAGGCCGGCCGCCCCGTGGTGGTGGTGACGGGCATGGGGATCGTCACCTCGCTCGGCGCCGGCAAGGACGAGAACTGGGGCAAGCTCGTCGCCGGCCGGTCGGGCATCCGCACCATCACCCGCTTTGCGACCGACGGGCTGAAGACCCGCATCGCCGGCTGCGTCGACTTCGTGGCCTGCGAGCCGTTCAGCGCGCCGCTGCTCTCGGAGCGGCTCGCCGAGCTCGCCGTCGACGAGGCGATCGTCCAGTCCGGCATCGGCACGCCGGGGAATTTCCCGGGGCCGCTGTTCCTCGGGGTGGCGCCGGTCGAGATCGAGTGGCCGCAGCGCCTCGAGCTCGCCGCCGCCGCGGGCGCGAGCGGCAACGCCACCTACGACGACATGCTGCGCGCCGCGGCGACCGGCCGGTTCAAGGCGCATCACGAGCGCTTCCAGTTCGCCTCGGTGGCCGATCATCTCGCCGAGCGGTTCGGCACGCAGGGCATGCCGATCTCGCTGTCGACCGCCTGTGCCACCGGCGCCAGCGCCATCCAGCTCGGCGTCGAGGCGATCCGCCGCGGCGAGACCGACGCGGCGCTGTGCGTCGGCACCGACGGCTCGGTCAACACCGAGAGCCTGGTGCGCTTCTCGCTCCTCTCGGCGCTGACCACCGCCAACGACGTCCCCGAGGAGGCTGCCAAGCCCTTCTCCAAGAACCGCGACGGTTTCGTCATGGCCGAGGGCGCCGGCGCCCTGGTGCTCGAGAGCTACGAGTCGGCGACGGCGCGCGGCGCGAAAATCCTCGGCGTGGTCGAGGGCTGCGGCGAGCTGTCGGACTCGTTCCACCGCACCCGCACGAGCCCGGACGGCAAGCCGATCATCGGCTGCATGAACCAGGCGATCGCCGACGCCGGGCTGACCATCGCCGACATCGACTACATCAACGCGCACGGCACCTCGACGCCCGAGAACGACAAGATGGAGTGCCTCGGCGTCACCGCGGTGTTCGGCGAGCGCGCGCCTCTCGTGCCGATCTCCTCCAACAAGTCGATGGTCGGCCACACCCTGTCGGCGGCCGGCGCCGTCGAGGCGGTATTCACGGTCATGACGCTGATGAACCAGCGCCTCCCGCCGACCATCAACCACCAGATCCCGGATCCGGCGATCCCGCTCGACGTGGTGCCGAACGTCGCCCGCGACGCCAAGCTCGCGCACGCGCTGTCCAACTCGTTCGGCTTCGGCGGCCAGAACGTCACGCTCGTGATGGGCCTGGAGCCGGCGTGATGACGGATGCCTCTTCGCGGTCATTCCGGGGCGCCGGGCAGCGGCGAGCCCGGACTCCAGCGACCCGCTCGGAAGCCGTGGCTGGTTTCCGGGTCCGCGCGGTCGGGCACGCGGCCCGGAATGACGCCGGAATGGCTCGACGGGAGTCGCGATGACCACCTCCTGCGGACACGTTCTCGTCACCGGCGGCGGGCGCGGGCTCGGCGCCGCGATCGTGCGGGCCGTCGTCGCGGCCGGCCACGACGTCACCTTCACGGTGCGCTCGGCGACCGCCGAGGCCGAGGCGCTGATCGCCGAGCTGAGAGCCGCCGCGCCGGAGCGCAAGGTCGCGTTCGAGACGCTCGACCTGTCGGATCGCGACGCCGTCGAGGCGTTCGCGAAGACGCTCGAGGAGACGCCGACCTTCGCCGGCTTCGTGCACAATGCCGGGCAGAGCTACGACGCGCTCGCCATGATGCTCGACCAGGCCAAGGCCGAGGCCGTGATGCAGGTGAACGTCTGGTCGTTCACCCGCCTGGTCGGCGCCCTGACCCGGCCGATGATGCGCGCCAAGAGCGGGCGCATCGTCGCCATCGGCTCGATCACGGCCCTGCAGGCCAACCAGGGCAACGCCGCCTATGCGGCCTCGAAGGCCGCCCTGCTCGGCTATGTCCGCACGCTGGCGATCGAGACGGCGCGCACCGGCGTCACCGTCAACTACGTCGCGCCCGGCTTCATCGACACCGCCATGATGGTTCCTTACGAGAAGTACCGGGCCCAGATGGAAGGCCAGATCCCGGCGCGTCGCTTCGCCCGGCCCGACGAGATCGCCGCCGTGGTGTCGTTCCTCCTGTCGCCCGCCGCCTCCTACGTCACCGGCGCCGTGCTGCCGGTCGACGGCGGTCTCTCGGCCGCCATCGGTGTCCATCGCTGATCTTTGCCGCGCCCCCGGCACGAACCGTCTCCAGAGGTTTCCTCACATGCGCGCCCTGATGTTGCTCGGCGACAAACAGCTCGAGCTGACCGAAATCGATCCGCCGCCGCCACCGGCGGCCGGCGAGGTGCAGGTGCGGGTCAAGGCCGTCGCGCTGAACTATCTCGACGTCTGGGGCTTTCGCGGGATGGCCTTCGCCAAGCGCAAGATGCCGCTCGTGGTCGGCGTCGAGGCGTCGGGCGAGATCGCCGCGGTCGGCGCCGACGTGACCGGCTTCACGCCGGGCCAGGGCGTCGTGATGTACGGCGCGCTCACCTGCGGCACCTGCAAGGCCTGCCGGGCCGGCCGTGACAATCTATGCGAGAACGTCGGCGGCATCATGGGCTTCCATGTCGACGGCTTCGCCCGCGAGCTGATCAACCTGCCGGCCCGGCTCGTGATCCCGGTGCCGGCCGGAGTCTCCCACACCGACGCCGCCTGCGCGCCGATCGGCTTCGCCACCGTGCAGCACATGCTGTTCGACAACGCCAAGCTCGAGCCCGGCGAGACCGTGCTGGTGCATGCCGGCGGCTCCGGCATCGGCACGGCCGCGATCCTGATGGCCAAGCAGATCGGCTGCACCGTGATCACGACGGTGGGCGACGACGCCAAGGCCGAGAAGGCCAAGGCGCTCGGCGCCGACCACGTGATCAACTACAAGACCGACCGCTTCGAGGGCGTCACCCGCAAGCTGACGCAGAAGAAGGGCGTCGACGTGGTGTTCGAGCATGTCGGCGCCGACACGTTCAACGGCTCGCTCCTGTGCCTCAAGCGCGGCGGCCGCCTGGTCACCTGCGGCGCCACCTCCGGCCCCACCGTGACGTTCAACCTGATGCAGCTGTTCCAGCAGCAGTACCGCATCATCGGCTCGTTCGGCGCGACGATGAAGAACATCGCCGAGTCGCTCGACAAGATGGCGGCCGGGCTGAAGCCGGTGATCGACACGACCGTGCCGCTCGCCGCGTTCGAGCGCGGGCTCGAACGGCTCGCCGGCCGCCAGGTGTTCGGCAAGGTGGTGGTGACGTTCTAGGTCCGATGTCCCACCTCGAGATCAAGCTGAAATTCTGGATCTGGCACACCGGCCTCGTGCTCAAGCGCGGCCTCGATCGCGTGCTGCGCGCCACTATCCGTCCGCTGATCGGCCTGTTGCGCCGGCTCGACCGCATCTCGGCGAGCGACAAGGCCGGTGCCGTGATGCGGCGCATCGGCCCGCTGTTGCGCGAGCACAGGATCGGCCGCGCCAACCTGAAGGCCGCGTTCCCGGAGAAGTCCGACGCCGAGATCGAGCGGATTCTCTCCGGTGTGTGGGACAATCTCGGCCGCGTCGCCGTCGAGGTGATCAATCTCGACCGCATCGCCGCGCAGGGTGCGCGCGGCGAGCGGCAGTTCATCACCTACGGCGAGCGCGAGCTGAAGAGGTTCGAGGCGCTGCGCGACGCGGAAAAGCCCGCCGTCATCTTCACGGCGCATCTCGCCAATTGGGAGCTGCCCGCCGTCGTCGCCGGCATCGAGGGGCTGCGCTCGATGGCGCTGTTCCGCCGGCCCAACATGTCGTCGATCGCCGACGTGCTGATCGAGATGCGGGAGCCCTTGATGGGCACGCTGGTGCCGTCCGGCTTCGGCGCGCCGATGCGACTCGCGCGCGGCCTCGAGACCGGCCATCACGTCGGCATGCTGGTCGACCAGCACGACTCCAAGGGCGTCGAGGTGACGTTCTTCGGCCGTCCCTGCCGGGTGAGCCCGCTGATCGCCATGCTGGCGCGCGAGTACGAGTGCCCGATCCACGGCGTGCGCATCATCCGCCTGCCGGAGGGGCGGTTCACGGGCGAGATCACCGACGCGGTGGCGCCGGTGCGCGACGCCGACGGCCGCATCGACATCCAGGGCACCATGCAGGCGATCACCGACGTGGTCGAGACGTGGGTGCGCGATCACCCCGAGCAGTGGCTGTGGCTGCATCGCCGCTGGCGGTGAGACCCGGCGTCAGTCCGCGGCGGCGCACTCGGGTCGGCGCTTCGCGCCGACCGATCACAGGCTCCGCGCCGAACCCGAAATCCGGAGAAGACTCCGCAGCCCGCCACTGGAGTCCGGGTTCGCGGCTTCGCCGCGCCCCGGGTTGACCGTGGCAATCAGGTCCACCCGCACTCGGTGCGGCCGAACCGGCCGCCGCCGTGGGCGTCGACCCAGTGCTCCACCCCGAAGCCGTCGCGCGCTGCGAGCCCCCCCGGGATCGGTCACACCGCTCACCGCCCGGTCTTGACCCGGGTCCACAGGCGGTTCATCAGCCGCGTCGTCTTGGCGTCGCGCGCCTTGTTGGTGTAGAGCCGCGACATCACGGCGGCATCCGGATAGATGCTCTTGTCCTCGAGCACCGCCTTGTCGATCAGCGGCTGGCTGGCGAGGTTGCCGTTGGCGTAGGACACGGCGCCGGCGTTCTTGGCCGCCACGTCGGGTCGCATCAGATAGTCGATGAAGGCATGCGCCTCGGCGACATGCTCGGCGTCCTTCGGGATGGCGAGCTGGTCGAAGAACATCTGCGCGCCCTCCTTGGGAATCGCGTAGCCGACCGTGACGCCGTTCTTCGCCTCGGCGGCGCGCTTCTTCGCCTGCATGATGTCGCCGGAGAAGCCGACGACCAGGCAGATCTCGCCGCTCGCCAGCGCGTTGAGATACTCGGACGAATGAAACTTGCGCACCGACGGGCGGACCTTGGTCAGCACCTCGGCGGCGCGCTCCAGATCCTTCGGGTCGGCCGAGTTGGGGTCGAGCCCGAGCCAGTGCAGCGCCGCCGGCATGATGTCGTCGGCCGAATCGAGCATGTGGACGCCGCAGCCCTTGAAGCGGGCGAGGCTCTCCGGCTTGAACACGATGTCCCAAGAGTCGATCGTCGCATCGGATCCCAAAATTTCGCGCGCCTTGGCGACGTTGTAGCCGATGCCGACCGTGCCCCAGAGATAGTTCACCGAGTAGCGGTTGCCGGGATCGTGGGTGGCGACGCGGGCCTCGATCTCGGGCCAGGCGTTCTTCAGGTTCGGCAGCTTCGCCTTGTCGAGCGGCACGAACACGCCGGCCTTGATCTGCCGTTCGAGGAAGAAGGCGCTCGGCACCACCACGTCGTAGCCGGACTTGCCGGCCAAGAGCTTGGTCTCCAGCGTGTCGTTGGAATCGAACGTGTCGTAGCGGACTTTTATGCCGGTCTCGCGCGAGAACGCCTCGACCACGTCGGGGGCGATGTAGTCCGACCAGTTGTAGACGTTGACGACGCGCTCCTGGGCGACCCCCGGCCCCGCCACCACGAGGGCGACGGGCGCGAGCAACGCGCCGGTGAGGAGGACGGGGCGGACGGCGGCGAAGGCGGGGCGCATCTCGATCACCTCGCGGTCGACACGGGCGGGCGCGGGTCAGGACGACCGGCGCGACCGCTTGGTCCGGGGCGGCCGGCCGGGCGGCGGCGGATAGAGATTCTCGCTGCAGTAGCCGCCGACGCCCCGCACCGTCGCCATGCACTGCGCGAAGGTGGAGTAGACGCAGCTCGTCTGCGAGAAGCCGATGTTGAGGTTGGCACACCACGGATACCAGGTGGACCAGGACGGCGGCGACCAGATCCCGAACGGATCGGCCTCGGCCCGCCCCGCCCCTGCGGCCACCGTCACGGCCACCATGGTCCCAAGCAACAGCGCACGCATGTCGGCTCCTCGTGTCGGCTCGCCGCGACCCGCGGCCGGGCTCGTCCCTTCATACGCACGGGGGCGTGCCCCGTCCATCGGGGGGCGGCGGCGACGTCGTTTCCGAGGATTTCGGGTCAGGATTCGACCGGCAGGCCGGCTCTCTTCCACGCCTGGATGTCGCCGGCGAGGTGCGACTTGTAGGGCAGCCCGGCCGCCTGCGCCATCTCGGCCGCCTTCACGGAGCGGATGCCGGACGCGCAGGAGAACACCACCTCGCGGCCTGCCGGATCGGGCAGCTCGGACGCATCGAAGACGGAGAGCGGCATCAGCACCGCGCCGGGAATGCGCTCGCGCGCCGTCTCGGCCGGCTCGCGCACGTCGACGAGCAGCACGCGGTCGGCGGCGAGCTCGGCGGCGACCTCCTCGGCGCCGAGATTGCGCACGGTGCTGCGCCCGAACAGTCCGAACATGGGCATCCTCCAGGCCGGCGTCGCGGCGGGGCGCCGATGCGGGGGTCGCATCGCCGATTCGCCCCTCCCCGGCCCGGCAGATTTGGGCAGCGGGCGGAAACTTTCAAGCCGCCCCGGCGACCCGGCCTCGGCGTCGTGCTTTCGGGGCCGCGACGGCGGCGCCGGCGCCGGCGCCGTCACACCGTGACCTGCGTCCCCACCTCGACGACACGGCCGGTCGGAATCTGGAAGAAGTCGGTCGCGTCGCTCGCCGACTTGGCGAGGCGGATGAACAGATTGTCCTGCCAGCGCGGCATGCCGGACTGGGCCGCCGGCTTGAGCAGGCGGCGCGACAGGAAGAACGACGTCGACATGATGTCGAAGTGCCACCCCTGCTTGCGGGCGATCGCCAGCGCCTTCGGAACGTTCGGCGTCTCCATGAAGCCGAATCGCAGCACCACCTTGCTGAACAAGGGCGAGAGCTGGGTGATGCGCACCCGATCCTCCTCGGTGACGCGCGGCGTGTCGGCGCTCTCGATGGTCAGCACCACGTTGTGCTGATGCAGCACCTTGTTGTGCTTGAGGTTGTGGAGGAGCGCGGTCGGTGCCGAGTCGGGATCGCCGGTGAGGAACACGGCGGTGCCCGGCACGATGTGGGGCGGCTTCTTGGTCAGCGTCTGCACCAGCGTCTCGAGCGGGATCTCGAGGTGGCGCGTCTTGGCGGCGAGCAGGCGCGAGCCGCGCTGCCAGGTGACGACCAGAAGCACGATGATGCCGGCGAAGACGAGCGGCACCCAGGCGCCCTCGAGCAGCTTGAGCAGATTGGCGACGAAGAAGGTGCCGTCGATGATCACGAACGGCGTGATCACGGCCGCCGCCGTCCACGGCCTCCAGCCCCACAGCTTCCAGATCACGACGAAGGCGAGCAGCGCGTCGACCACCATGGTGGTGGTCACGGCGATGCCGTAGGCCGAGGCGAGATGGCTCGACGTCTTGAACGTCACGACGAGCAGCAGAACGCCGGCCAGCAGCGCCGTGTTGACACGCGGAATGTAGATCTGGCCCGAATGGGTCTCCGAGGTGTGGCGGATGGCGAGGCGCGGAATGAGGCCGAGCTGAATCGCCTGCCGGGTGATCGAGTAGGCGCCGGTGATCACCGCCTGGCTGGCGATCACGGTCGCGGCGGTGGCGAGGATCACCATCGGCAGCAGGAACGGCTCGGGCACCATCCGGTAGAACGGGTTCTCCAGCGTGTCGGGATGCGCCAGCACCATGGCGCCCTGGCCGAAATAGTTGATGACCAGCGCCGGGAAGACGAGGCCGAGCCAGGCGGTGCGGATCGGCTTCGGGCCGAAATGGCCGAGATCGGCGTAGAGCGCCTCGCCACCCGTGACGGCGAGGAAGACGAGGCCGAGCGTCGCCAGCCCGATCAACGGATGGTCGATCACGAACGAGATGCCGTGCAGCGGATCGACGGCGAGGAAGATGTGCGGGTCGTCGGCGATATGGAGGAGCCCGAGGCCGGCGAGCGCGACGAACCAGACCACCATCACCGGGCCGAAGAAGGCGGCCACCCGGGCGGTGCCGCGCGACTGCACGGCGAACAGCGCCACCAGGATCGCCACCGTGAGCGGCAGCACGGCGTGCTCGAAGGCCGGCGTGACGATCTTCAGGCCCTCGACGGCCGACAAGACCGAGATCGCCGGGGTGATCACCGAGTCGCCGTAGAACATCGCCGCGCCGATGACGCCCAGCATCACGATCGGCATGGTGCGCCGGCCGAGCGCCCGCGAGGCGAGGGCGGTGAGCGACAGGGTGCCGCCCTCGCCGTGGTTGTCGGCGCGCAGCAGCAGCAGCACGTACTTGACCGTGACCACCAGGGTCAGAGCCCACAGGATCAGCGACAGCACGCCGAGCACCGCGCCTTGAGTGATCGGCCCGTTGCCGATGGCGGCGCGCAGCGCCTCGCGGAAGGCGTAGAGGGGGCTCGTGCCGATGTCGCCATAGACGACGCCGACGCTGCCCAGCGTCAGCGCCCAGAAGCCCGAGTCGTGGTGCGCGGCGCGCGCCGACCGGTCCGGCCGGTCCGCCGCGACGATGCGGGTCGCCTCGTTCATGATCTCGCCGATTGGATCCCACCATCGCGCCGCGGCACGACCGACCGCCGCCCGCCCAGGAGCGGCCGGCGGATCGCGCCTGATCACGCCAATAGCACGCCGGTTCGGCGGCACAACCGCCTGCGAGTCGGATTGGGTATGCCGGCGGCCCCGGGAACAGGAGTGGAACAGCGGTCGGCGAGGTCGGCCGCCGAGGGCGGCGCCGGCGCGGCAGGGCGCGAGCGGCGCCTTCGGCGGACCTGCGTCAGGGCGCGAAGTCGAGTGGAATCGGCGGCTCTTCCCGCATCAGGGTAATGGTGACGCGGCGGTTTGCCGCAATGTAAGGATCGTCCGGGAACAACGGCTGGGTGTCGGCCTTGCCCGCCACCATGAAGAAGTTGGCGGTCGGCACGCCCTCCTCCTCCAGGATGCGCCGCACCGCGTTGGCGCGATCCGCCGACAATTCCCACGGCCCGAAGCCCGGCCGGAACGGGGTCCGGGTCGCCGAGGTGTGGCCCGTGATGGAGATGCGGAACGGGGTCGCCTTCAGCGGAACGCTGAGGCGCTCGATCAACCGCCGGGTGCGCTCGTAGGGCTCGCGGGATCCCTCCGGGAACATCGAGCGGCCGTCCTGGTCGACGATCTCGACATTGAGGCCCTCGCGGGTCTCCTCGATCATGATGTGCTTCGACACCTCGGTCAGCTCGGGCATGTCCTGCAGGGCCTGGCGCAGGGTCGCGGCGGCGAGCGCGAAGGCCTTGTCCTGCTTGAGCCGGGCGCCGGCGCTGCGCTGCCGATCGTGCTGGTCCGGGCTCGGGCTCGAGGACGCCTCCTCGGGTGGGATGTGGGCGGCGTTCTTCAGCTTCGGCCGAGTCGGCAGGCCCGGAATCTCGATGATGCCGGAATAGCGGATGTTGTTCTGCACGCCGAAGGCGTCGCGCATCGAGCCGGCGACGATCTGCAGCTTCTGCTGATCCTGGGTCGAGAAGGCGCACAGCATCACGAAGAACGCGACGAGCAGGCCCATGAGATCGGCGAAGGTGACGAACCACCCGTGCCCTCCCCCGTGCCCCCCGTCCTTGCGGCGTGCCATGTCCCGACCTCCCGCGCGTTCTGCGCCGGTTCACTCAAGCCGCGGCGGCCTCGGCCATTTCCTCGCGGTTCTTCTCGGGCACGTAGGCGAGCAGCATCTCGCGCACGACCGACGGACTCTTCGAGTCGCGGATCATCAGCACGCCGTCGATGATCAGCGTGCGGTTGATCTCCTCGTCGACCAGCTTGCCGTGCAGCTTGTCCGCGATCGGCAGGCAGAAGAGGTTGGCGACGGCGGCGCCGTAGAAGGTGGCGAGCAGCGCCACCGCCATGTAGGGGCCGAGCTTGGAGGGGTCGGTCATGTTGGCGAACATCTGCACCATGCCGATCAGCGTGCCGACCATGCCGAAGGCCGGGGCGCAGTCGCCGATGGCGCGATAGATCTTCTGACCCTCGTCCAGATGGGTGAGGAAGTTGTCGCGGTCGCGCTCGAGATTGTCGCGGATGAAGTCGACGTCGTAGCCGTCGGCGACGAGCCGGATGCCCTTGGCCAGGAACGAGTCGGCGGTGTCGACCTTCTCCAGGCCGATCGGCCCCTGCTTGCGGGCGATCTCGGCGAGATTGGAGATCTCGTCGATCAGCTCGCGCTGGGTCATCCGGCGCAGCGTGAAGGCGAACTTCAGGCCCAGCGGCAGGCCGTGGAAGATCGACGACAACGGGAACCGGATCAGGGTCGCCGCGAAGGCGCCGCCGAAGATCACGATGAAGGCGTGGCTGTCGAGGAACATGCCGATGTCGCCACCCATCATGATGAGGGTGACGAGCACGATCATGCCGGCCAGGAGACCGAGTGCCGTCGAGATGTCCATTCGATACTCCAACCCACGACGCTTCGGGCGCGCCGGTGTCCGCGCGACGCATAGCTGCCGGACGCCTAACCGACTGTAGGATCAAGCCGTCTAAAAAGCGTAAAAGGGTAGCGGTCCGGATCGATCCCGCTTCATTCTCGGCCGCTCGGCCGGGATCACCGTCGCGAGACACGATCCCCGGCCGGCACGACGAGCGCGGCAAGCCGCGGGGGAGACCGATGGCCGAATACGAACTCTACTGCTTCGCCCAGTCCGGCAATGCCTACCGGGTGGCCCTGATGCTCGACCTGATCGGCGCCGACTGGGCGCCCCTGTGGGTCGACTTCTTCGCCGCCGGGCAGACGCGGACGCCCGATTACCGCTCCGAGGTCAACGAGATGGGCGAGGTTCCCGTACTCCGGCACGGCGACCGCAAGCTCAGCCAGTCGAGCGTCTGCCTGACGTATCTGGCGCGCCGCAGCGGCAAGTTCCTGCCGCAGGGCGAGGAGCAGGAGCTCGAGGCGTGGCGATGGATCGTCTTCGACAACCAGAAGGTGAACGGCATGCTGGGGCCGTACCGGTTCCTGCGCACGCTCGCCAAGCCACCGGGCGACCCGGCCGTGCTCGCTTTCCTGGAGGGCCGCGCCAAAGGCGCGCTCGCCGTCGTCGACAAACGACTCGCCGACCGGCCGTGGCTGCTCGGCGATCAGCCGACCATCGCCGACGTGTCGATGTGCGGCTATCTTTACTATCCGGCCGAGGAGTTCGGCTTCGACATCCCGGCGTCGTACCCGAACATCGGCGCCTGGCTCGCGCGGCTGAAGGCCCTGCCCGGCTGGAAGCACCCCTACGACCTGATGCCCGGCCACCCGCTGAAGGCGTGACGCACCGCCCAGCGGCGCCACATCCGGCCGGCCATCCGCCGGCCGGCTCGCCGTCAGGCGGCGAACTGCCGCCCCAGCCCGGCGAACAGGCCGCGCCCGTCGGTGCAGCCCATCGTGTCTTCGACGTGGTTCTCCGGGTGCGGCATCATGCCGAGCACGTTGCCGCGCCCGTTGAGGATGCCGGCGATCGCGTAGATCGACCCGTTCATGTTCCATTCCGGCGACAGGGCGCCGTCCGGCGTGGTGTAGCGGAACACGATCCGGCCCTCGCCCTCCAGGCGGGCGATGGTCTCCGAATCGGCCATGTAGTTGCCCTCGCCGTGGGCGACCGGCACCCGGATCACCTGGCCGGCCGTGTAGCCGCGGGTGAACGGCGTGTCGGCCCGCTCGACCCGGATGAAGGCGTCCTTGCAGATGAACTTCAGCCCGGCATTGCGCATCAGCACGCCCGGCAGCAGCCCCGCCTCGCAGAGGATCTGGAAGCCGTTGCAGACCCCGAGGACGAGGCCGCCCTTGGCGGCGTGCGCCCGCACCGCGTCCATCACCGGGGCGCGCGCCGCGATGGCGCCGCAGCGCAGATAGTCCCCGTAGGAGAAGCCGCCCGGCAGGACGACCAGGTCGGTGCCGGCGGGGAGTGCCGTCTCGGTGTGCCAGACCATGGCGACGTCGCTGCCGGCGCACAGGCGCAGCGCGCGCGCCATGTCGTGCTCGCGGTTGATGCCGGGGAAGACCAGGACGGCGGATTTCATGGGTGGGCCTCGGTCCGCGGGCGGCGCCGGCCTCAGCCGACGATCTCGACCCGGTAGTCCTCGATGACGGTGTTGGCGAGAAGCCGCTCGGCGGCGGCCTTCAGGGCCGCCTCGGCGCGGCCGCGGTCGTCGCCCGGCACCTCGACGTCGAACACCTTGCCCTGGCGCACGCTCGCCACGCCGTCGATGCCGAGCGCCTTGAGGGCCCCCTCGATGGCCTTGCCCTGCGGGTCGAGGACGCCTTGCTTCAACGTGACGGTGACGCGGGCTTTCATGGGTCGCCTCGGGACTCGTGCTGTGCTGCGGCCCGGACGCATCCACGGGGTCCGGCTCACCCCGGGTGCTTAGGGTGAGGCGCCGCCGAGGTCAACCGCGCCGCCCCCTCGACCCGCGGTGGAGGGCGCCCCACATCGTGGGCGAGCGACGGCCGTTAGGGGCATACGATGGGCACGCCGCAGGCACGACCGGTTCCGACGAGTGCCCGGACAGGCGCCGAGAGAGGCGCCCGGACCTGCGCCGCTGGCCCCTCCCGCAAAACGACGAACGCCGCGCGACTCTTCGCACGGCGTTCTCGTTCCGGATGCCGGGCCGAAAACCCGGCGTATGGCGTGTCAGCCCTTCACCAGCACCGGGCCGTTGCCGATCGGGCGCTCGTTCTCGCTCATGATGCCGAGCCGGCGCGCCACCTCGGTATAGGCCTCGAGCAGGCCGCCGAGATCCCGACGGAAGCGGTCCTTGTCGAGCTTCTCGTTCGACTTGATGTCCCACAGGCGGCAGGAGTCGGGCGAGATCTCGTCGGCGACGACGATCCGCATCATGTCGTTCTCCCACAGCCGGCCGCACTCCATCTTGAAGTCGACCAGACGGATGCCGACGCCGAGGAAGAGGCCGCACAGGAAGTCGTTGACGCGGATCGCCAACGCCATGATGTCGTCGATCTCCTGGGGCGTCGCCCAGCCGAACGCCGTGATGTGCTCCTCCGACACCATCGGGTCGCCGAGCGCGTCGTTCTTGTAATAGAACTCGATGATCGAGCGCGGCAGCTGCGTGCCTTCCTCGATGCCGAGGCGCTGCGACAGCGAGCCGGCCGCGACGTTGCGGACCACCACCTCGAGCGGGATGATCTCGACCTCGCGGATCAGCTGCTCGCGCATGTTCAGGCGGCGGATGAAATGGGTCGGCACCCCGATGTCGTTCAAGTGCTGGAACAGGTACTCGGAGATGCGGTTGTTCAGCACACCCTTCCCTTCGATCACCTGATGCTTCTTGGCGTTGAAGGCGGTGGCGTCGTCCTTGAAGTGCTGGATCAACGTTCCCGGCTCCGGGCCCTCGTACAGGACCTTCGCCTTGCCTTCGTAGATGCGGCGGCGGCGGCTCATGGGGGTGTACCGTGGCTTGAGAAAATCCATAGGGATGCCGTGGCTCCGAGTTCCGGGTTCAAGGCCCGCGGCGTCGTCGAGATACGCGAGACAGAGTTACGCAGGACAGCGCGACACGAGAGACAGTATCGGTACGACATGGCACGACACGGACTCGCGCGAGACACGCTCGTCACGATTCCAGCGGACCGTATCCGAAGGGGGCGACGAGCACAATCGACATAGACCGGCGGGGCGGACCGTGCAATGAGGACTTGTGCGAGCGCAGGCCTGCTCTTGACCGTACCGGGACGGTATGCAAGCCGCGATTGCGACCGAATTCCGGCGGGATTCTCCACCACGGCGCCCCCGTGGCGTGGACCTGCACAGGACGGCAAACGAGCACGAGATCAATCGAGCACCAAGGCAAGAGGGACGCCATGACGTTCGACGACCGCGAGAAGACCCACGAGAAGAAGTTCGCCCACGACGCCGAGCTGCAGTTCAAGGCGACGGCCCGCCGCAACAAGATGCTCGGCCTGTGGGCGGCCGAGAAGCTCGGGCTGACCGGGGCCGAGGCCGAGGCCTACGCCAAGGAGGTGGTGGTCGCCGACTTCGAGACGCCCGGCGACGAGGACGTCTTCCAGAAGCTGCGCAAGGATTTCGACGCCAAGGGCGTGCACCAGTCGGACCACCAGATCCGCCGCACCATGCTGGAGCTGATGGATCAGGCGATCGAGGCCGTGAAGGCCGCGAAGTAGCGCCGACGGCGCCGGGCCGCAGAGGGCCGGCACGGCGCCCCACGACGAGGAAGGCGCTCCGCCGGCCCGGCGAAGCGCCTTTTTTCATCGTCACGACCACGCCGCCGCGGCCACATCGCCGCGATCATCTCGCCGCGGCCATCCGCGCCGTCAGGTCCGCTCGGGCGCCGGCCCGATCATTCGCCGCAGCGTGGGGTCGCGGAACACGAAGTGGTGCACCAGCGCGACGGCCGCATGCAGGACGGCGAACAGCATCAGCGCCTGGGCCAGGAGCCCGTGCCACGGCTTCAGCATGTTGGCGAGGTCGCGATCGACCGCCATCGGAGAGGCGATCTCGGCGAGCCCGAACAGCGGCAGCGGCCGGCCGCGCGCGAACACGATGGCGATGCCGATCAGCGGCACGGCGAGCAGCAGGAGGTAGCTGATCCCGTGCGCCGCGGCGGCGCCGATCTCACCCATGCGGCCGAGCGGAGTCTTGGGCATCGGCGGCGCCGGGTCGGCGAGACGCCAAGCGACCCGCGCGGCCAGCAAGGCGAGCACGGCGAGACCGAGATTGAGGTGGATGAACATCGCGGTCGCCCGCGCCGCGCCTTCGGGAAGCTCGCCCCGGAACATGCCGATCGCCCAGGCGGCGACCACGCAGATCACCGTGAGCCAATGGAAAAGGCGCGCCATCGCGCCGTAGGCCTCGTAGGAATTGCGCAGAGCCATGGCAACCGACCTCGTGTCTCGCAAGCTCGTGTCCGGCGCCTCGCGACCGGAACTTATAGCAGGATGTGAATGCGTCGATATGCGCCGAAGCGCGTCGCGCCCGCCTTGATTCAGAGCAAGGCGGCGACGCCCCGGCCCTGCCGGAGGCACGCGCCGGTCACAGGCCGAGCACGTCGGCGAGCGTCGCCAGGGCGGCGCGCGGATCGGCCTCGACCACGGCCGCATCGAGCGGCACGACGCGATATGCGCGGTCGACGAGCCAGGCGCGCTTGTCGGCGCGACTCCTCGCCGCCTCGGCCGCCTCGGCGGCCGGCGCGATGTCGACGACGACGCGCAGCGGGAACGACACGAGATCGGCGATGTGCGGGCCGACCGGCACCTGCCGCTTGAAGCCGCAGCCGGCGAAGCGGCGATCGGCGACGAGCACGGCCCACAGGGCGCGCTCCGCCTCGGTCGGATTGCGCCGCAGGAGCCGCGACAGGCCGCGCACCGGGCCACGCTCGGACGGCACCCGGCCGTCGCCGTGCTCGGCCAGGAGCTTGCGCAGCAGCGCCGCCTCGTCGCCGTCGAGCACGCCGCCCCGCGCCGGTCCCTTGCGGCCTTCGGCGATCGCCATGATCACGCCGTGCAGGGTCTGGATGTCCTGCCGGCTCGGCTGCATGCGCGAGAAGATGTTGCGCAGGTTGATCGTCATGGTCTCGCGCTTCTCCGGCGGCCGGAAGAACTCGACCTTCTCGAGCTCGCGCTCGAGCGTGGTGAAGAAGGCGTGAATCTGCTCCTTCGGGGCCGGGCCGGAGCGCACCGGCATGCCGAAGGGCAGGCCGGTGCCGGCGTGCTTGAACCACTCGTAGGCGACGAGCGCCACGGCCTGGGCGAGATTGAGCGAGGCGAAGGCGGGGTTCACCGGGAACGTGACGATCGCGTCGGCGAGGCCGACCTCGTCGTTCTCCAGCCCGTTGCGCTCGCGGCCGAAGACCACGGCCGTGGTCTCGCCGCCGGCGACCAGCGGCACGAGTTGGGAGGCGACCGCCTCGGGCGACACCACGGGCTTGGCCTGGTCGT
Source organism: Rhodoplanes azumiensis (assembly GCF_042682915.1). NCBI lineage: Bacteria > Pseudomonadati > Pseudomonadota > Alphaproteobacteria > Hyphomicrobiales > Nitrobacteraceae > Rhodoplanes > Rhodoplanes azumiensis. Next base: position 75,516 of record NZ_JBHUIW010000018.1, read on the forward strand.
GGCCGCGCGCCGTGCAGGCGGCGACGAACGTGCAATCGGCGATCGCCGCCTTCAGGTCCGGATAGAGCTGCGCCTCGTCGAGCACCCGATCGGCGCCGGCCGCCATCATGCGGGCCTTGTCGTTCGGCCAGCCCTGCTTCGGCGCCACGAGGCGTAGCCGGGAAAGGCCGAAATTCGCCATCACGCGCGCCGCCGCCCCGATGTTCTCGCCGATCTGCGGCTCCACCAGCACGATCACGGGACTGGGCGCGACCACCCAGGTCTTGGTCTTGTCGGTTCCGGCGCCGGGCATGTTTTGAGGAGCGTCTCGTCTGGGGTCGTCGGGGGCGCGGACCACTAGCCGATCGCGCCATCGCTGTCGACCGCGGCCGTCTCGTGCGGTGGACCGGCGCCGGTGTACCATGCTCCGTGATGCCGCATCGAGCCGAGGCGCCCGCATGCCCGTTCCCCCGATCAGACGACTCCTGACCACCCACTGGACCTTGACGCTGCTGATCATGATGGCGGCCGCGCTGACGTTCGGGCTGTCGACCCTCAATCTTTACGCGCTCGTCCAGGCGAATATCGGCCTGATCGCCCGGCACGGCACGATGGCATTGCTCGACGGCGGCCTGCTCCAGACCCTGGAGCTGCTCGCCTACGGCCTTGTCGGCGTCCTCGCCTATGTGGTGGTCAAGGCCTGCGAGCGGGTGCTGGTCGAACGGCTGCTCGGCTGACCGGCCGGTCACCCCGACCGGCGACGACCCGGGTCGTCACAGCCCCCACCGCGCCCGCGCGATCAGGCATTCCGGGTCGCCCGGCTGGCACTCGCGGCAGACGAGCGGCCGCACCGCATAGACGGTGCAGGCCGTGAAGGTGCCGACCGTGCCGGCGAGCGCCGTGCAACGGTCGTCCACGCTGCGCATCCGCCCGGCCGCGTCGTCCACATGGGCGGCCGGGATGCGGGCGATCTCCGCCTCGCTCTCCAGCGAGAAGCGCGGCCACGCGGCCGCGGTGGCGCAGCACGCCCCGCAGGCCTGGCACGACCAGTCGGGGCGCTCCACCGGGGGATCGTCGTCGGCGTCGTTCACGCGCACCGCTCGAAAAGCTGCCGGAAGAAAGCTGCCGGAAAATGCGAAAGCCGCCCCGAAGGGCGGCTCCCTTTAGCGCATGCCGCGGGCGGCGTCGAAGCGACAGGCGCTCGGACCCGCCGGGCGACCGGATCCGATCACGCGGCCTGGATGGTGCCGACGGCGATCTTGCCGGTGCGGCGATCGGCCTGGGTGTCGAACTCGACCTTCTGGCCCTCGTGCAGGCTGCGCATGCCGGCGCGCTCGAGCGCGGTCGCGTGGACGAACACGTCCTTGCTGCCGTCGTCCGGAGCGATGAAGCCGTAGCCCTTCTGGTCGTTGTAGAACTTCACGGTGCCCTTGGTCATGGGACCATTCCTTCGTCTTGCGTATGCAGGTGGACCGGGCGCATGCGGGCATGCACCGGTCCGGTGTCTCGATCTTTGGAGAGAGTCTGAACGTCGCCCGCAGTCCGCAGAGGCGAAACGGCCCGATTGTCCGGCCAAATGTCGATGGGCTCTTGTACACGTCCTGGCCGCCCGACACAAGCCGGGGTCGAGACGAACCGCGCCGCGCCAAAAGATTGCGTGAACGGCCCCTTGCAGCCGCAAGGCTGCGAGACGCGATCTCGGCGCCCCTGGCCGCCCCAAGCTGCGAACCTTGATTTCAGTTACAAGTGTCCGCCGATGTGAGGTATTTCCGGCCGCACCCGCGGATCTCCGGGACTTGGCGCGGCGCGAACGGGTTCGGCGAATCTTGCTTCACAATTCCAGTTGCCGGCTTTCACAGCGGTGTCGTGGATGCTATAGGCGCCCCCTGAAGGGGGTGCACGGCCCCTGACGGGTGTCCTGCCGCGGCACGCTGCCGACAGGCGCACCGCCCAGACGACGTCATGCGAGGGCGCGACGGACCATCACACCACCGCGCTCCTCGCTGTTCCGCTTCCGCTCGGCCCCGATTTTACCCTCGGCCTGACCCAGGCGACGACCAGAGGTGCAAGCATGCCAGATCTCGAAATCATGTGGACGAAGGTCGACGAAGCCCCGGCGCTCGCGACCTACTCGCTGCTGCCGATCGTGAAAGCCTTCGTCGGCGCGGCGGGCGTGTCCGTGACGCTGAAGGACATCTCGCTCGCCGGCCGCATCATCGCCGCCTTCCCCGAGAAGCTGACGCCCGCGCAGCGCATCGCCGACGAGCTCGCCGAGCTCGGCGAGCTGGCGACCAAGCCGGAAGCCAACATCATCAAGCTGCCCAACATCTCCGCCTCGATCCCGCAGCTGAAGGCCGCGATCAAGGAGCTGCAGGGCAAGGGCTACGACATCCCGGACTATCCGGACAACGCGACGACCGACGCCGAGAAGGACGTCAAGGCGCGCTACGCCAAGGTGTTCGGCAGCGTCGTCAACCCGGTGCTGCGCGAGGGCAATTCCGATCGCCGCGCCGCCGGTGCCGTCAAGCAGTACGCCCGCAACAATCCGCACAAGATGGGCGCCTGGAGCAAGGACTCCAAGTCGCATGTCGCGTGGATGCCGGCCGGCGACTACTACGGCTCGGAGGTCTCGACGACCGTCGCGGCGGCGACCAACGCCCGCATCGAGCTTCACGGCACGGACGGCGCCGTCACGGTCCTGAAGGCGAAGACCCCGCTCGCGGCCGGCGAGATCATCGACGCGGCGGTGATGAGCCGCAAGGCGCTGCGCGCCTTCTTCGCCGAGCAGATCGAGGACGCGAAGAAGCAGGGCGTGCTGTTCTCGCTGCACGTCAAGGCGACGATGATGAAGATCTCCGATCCGATCATCTTCGGCCACGCCGTGTCGGTGTTCTTCGCCGACGTGCTGGCCAAGCACGCCGCCACGTTCAAGACACTCGGCGTCAATCTCAACAACGGCTTCGGCGACCTGCTGGCCAAGATCGAGACGCTGCCGGAGGCCGAGAAGAAGGCCATTCAGGACGACATCGCGGCCGTGTACGCCGAGCGTCCCGGCCTCGCGATGGTGAACTCCGACAAGGGCATCACCAATCTGCACGTCCCGTCCGACGTGATCGTCGACGCCTCGATGCCGGCGATGATCCGCGATTCCGGCAAGATGTGGGGCGCCGACGGCAAGCTGCACGACACCAAGGCCGTGATCCCGGATCGCGCCTATGCGACGTTGTATCAGGCCGTCATCGACGACTGCAAAGCCAACGGCGCGTTCGATCCCAAGACCATGGGCTCGGTCCCCAATGTCGGCCTGATGGCGCAGAAGGCCGAGGAGTACGGCTCGCACGACAAGACCTTCGAGATCCCGAAGGACGGCACGGTCCGGGTCGTCGGCGAGGACGGCACCGTGCTGCTCGAGCGGCCGGTCGAGACCGGCGACATCTTCCGCATGTGCGAGGTGCGCGACGCGCCGATCCGCGACTGGGTCAAGCTCGGCGTCCGCCGCGCCCGCCTCACCGACACGCCGGCGGTGTTCTGGCTCGACAAGAACCGCGCCCACGACGCCCAGGTCATCGCCAAGGTCGAACAGTACCTGAAGGACGAGGACACGTCGGGTCTCGACATCCGCATCCTGGCGCCGGTCGAGGCGATGAAGTTCTCGCTCGAGCGCATCCGCAAGGGCCAGGACACGATCTCGGTCACCGGCAACGTGCTGCGCGACTATCTGACCGACCTGTTCCCGATCATGGAGCTCGGCACCTCGGCCAAGATGCTGTCGATCGTCCCGCTGCTCGCGGGCGGCGGGCTGTTCGAGACGGGGGCCGGCGGCTCGGCCCCCAAGCACGTGCAGCAGTTCCAGGAGGAGGGCTATCTGCGCTGGGATTCGCTCGGCGAGTTTTTGGCGCTCGGCGCCTCGCTGGAGCATCTGGCCCAGAGCTACAAGAACGCCAAGGCGCAGGTGCTCGCCGACACGCTCGACGCGGCGATCGCCAAGTTCCTCCAGTTCAATCGCAACCCGGCCCGCAAGGTCGGCGAGATCGACAATCGCGGCAGCCATTTCTACCTCGCCCTCTACTGGGCCGAGGCGCTGGCGACGCAGACCAAGGACACGGAGCTGCAGGCCCGCTTCAAGCCGCTGGCCGAGACGCTCGCCAAGAACGAGGCGACGATCAACGCCGAGCTGATCGCCGCCCAGGGCAAGCCGGTCGACACCGGCGGCTACTACCTGCCCGACGACGCCAAGACCGCGGCCGCCATGCGGCCGAGCGCGACCCTCAACGCGGCCATCGCCGCGCTCTGACGATCGCCGCCATTCCGGAGCGCGGCGCAGTCGCGAAACCGGAATCCAGCCGAGCTGATCGGCCGGTCGTATCGAAGACCGAAAAGGGCGTGCTCCGGCGCGCCCTTTTTTGCTCGGCCGCCCGGCTCGGCTCCGGATCCCCCCGGACAGACGAACGTCTCGGATGGGAGTAATATCATACTTTGAATGGATCGGTTCGTTTCGCGGTTCACCTTCCTCGTGTCGGGAGAACGCCCATGCGGATGTCGGCCGATTTCAAGAACACATGGATCGACCGCCGGTTCTCATCCGGTTTCGCCATGGCCAAGGCCGGGGTGGCGCTGCTGCGCGCCCGGCCGGCCCTCCTGCTCCTGCCGATCGCCGCCGTGCTCGGCATCCTGGTCTACTGGCTCGTCCTGGTGCCGCTGGTCGTCACGCAATCGCTGACGCTCGCAGCCGACCTCGACTGGCTCGCCGTGACGCTGCGGCTCGGGGTCGTGGTCCTCGGATATTTCCTCAGCGCCTTCCTGGTCGTCTTCTTCCATGCCGCCACGATCGTCGCGGCCCGCGGCGACTTCGAAGGCCGACCGGTGAGCCTCGGCGCCGGCGTCTCCGCGGCGGCGCGGCGCTGGCCGCAGATCCTCGCCTGGAGCGCCTTCGCGGCGACCGTCGGGCTCCTCTTGCGCGCCGTCGCCTCGCTGTTCCGCGACGACGGGGGGCTGGTCGGCTGGGTGTTGTCGCTGCTGGTCGGCTCGATCCAGCTCGCCTTCGCGGCGGCCGTCTACTTCGTCGTGCCGGTGGTCGTCGTCGAGGGCGTCGGACCGCTCGCCGCGGTCCGACGGTCCTTCACGATGATCCGCGAGCGGTGGGGCGAGGTGTTCGTTCTCCAGGGCGGGGTCGGTCTCGTCGTCATGCTGGTGTTCGGACCGGTGGTCGCCGCCTTCTTCTTCGGCGGGGCCTGGGCGATCGATCTCGGCCTCGCGCCGGCGGTCGAGACCGTCGTCGTGTCGGGCCTCCTGATGCTCGCCGCCGTGGCGCTCGTCGTCGGCGTGATCGCCTATCTCGCCCTCGACGGCGTCTTCGCCGCGGCCGCCTACACCTACGCGACCTCCGGCACCGCCCCGGCCACCCTCGGCCCCGGCGTGATGCCGTCGCTGTTCCGGCCGAAGAAGCCCGCGCCGGCGGAGAGATGACGCTGCGGGCGGGGGGCGTTGCGGCGCCTCACTCTCCCGGCGGCGAGCGCTCCTGGCCTTGCGCGATCTCCTCGCCGACGAGATCGCCCCGCTTGCCGACGATGTCGGCGCCGACCCGCTCGCGCGCCACCTCGTGGATGCGGTCGGCGAGCCGCGGGTCTCGATCCATCAGGCGGCGCAGGTCGCCGCCGTCGAGCACCAGGAGGTCGGCGCGCGTCAGTGCCGTGACGGTCGCCGAGCGGTGGGCGCGGCGAAGAAGCGCGATCTCGCCGAAGAAGTGCCCGACGCCGAGCGTGATGTGGCGGCCCTTGAGGTCGATGTCGACGGCGCCGCGGGCGATGAAATACATCGAGTGCGCCGGGTCGCCGACCCGGACGATCACGTCGCCGGCGTCGACCGTCTGGGCACGGAGATAGCGCATGATGTCGGCGATCGCGGCGGCGTCGAGCCCGGCGAACAGCGGCACCCGCGCCACCATGCCCCAGGTGACGACGAAGTCGCGCCGGTGGATCTCTTCGGCGAAGGCGGTGGCGATGATGCCGACCGGCATCGCCACCATGGCCATCGCCATCAGCACGGTGGCGCCGGCGATCAGCTTGCCGAGCGCCGTCACCGGCACCACGTCGCCGTAGCCGGTGGTGCCGAGCGTCACCACGGCCCACCAGATGGCGTCCGGGATGGTGCCGAGCCGGTCGGGCTGGACGTGGCGCTCGGCCAGATACATCAGCACGGCCGCGAACAGCGTCGCGCCGAAGAAGACGACCAGGCAGGCGGCGAGCGCCCTACGCTCGTTGTAGAGGGCGTCGAGCAGCGAGCGCATGCCGGGCGAGTAGCGGGTCAGCTTGAGGAAGCGCACCACCCGGAAGATCAGCACGACGCGCAGATCCTCAGGGACGGCGAAGATGAACCAGAACGGCAGCACGGCGAGCAGGTCGACGACGCCGACCATCGAGGTCAGGTAGCGCCGCCGCGCCTGCCAGGGTGACAGCGCGCGCGTCAGCGCGTTCTCGGGCGCCGTCCAGATCCGCAGCGCGTACTCGGCCGTGAAGACGACCAGCGAGACGATCTCGATCACGATGAAGGCGGGGTGCCAGCGGGCGTCGACCTCCGGGACCGACTCGAGCACGACGCCGACGATGTTGAGCAGGATCAGCCCGATCAGCACGCGGTCGACCAGTCGGCTCGCATGCTCGGCGCCGACGCCGTGGTCGAGGATCTCGCCGACCCGGCGCCTCAGCTCGACCGCACGCTTCTTGGCATGCGCCCGCATGCTGCGCTCCTTCCGCGGAGCCGGCATCATGGCGCCGCGACGCGACCGCGCATTGCGTCACCTCAACCGAGGGCGTCGCCTGCGCCCCGTCACCCGGCCGGCTTCACGCCTGGCCGATCGCCGCCGCGATCGCGTCGAGCGCCGCGTCGGCCTTGCCGCCGTCCGGGCCACCGGCCTGGGCCATGTCGGGACGGCCACCGCCGCCTTTGCCGCCCAGCGCCTCGGCGCCCTTCTTCACCAGATCGACGGCGCTGAACCGGCCGGTGAGGTCCGCCGTGACGCCGACCACCAGGCCGGCCTTGCCGTCCGCCGTGACGCCGACGATCGCCACAACGCCGGAGCCGACCTGCTTCTTGCCGTCGTCGGCGAGGCTCTTCAGATCCTTGATCTCGATGCCGGAGACGGCACGGGCGAGCAGCTTGACGCCGCCGACCTCGCGCAGGCCGTCGGACGCGCCCGCGGCGCCGCCGCCGCCGCCCATGGCGAGCTTGCGGCGGGCGTCGGCGAGGTCGCGCTCGAGCTGCTTCTTGTCGTCGAGCAGCTTTTGCACCTGCTCCTCGATCTGGGCCGGCTGGGCGCGCACGAGCTGGCCGAGCGCGGCGACCCGGCGGTCGGCCTCGGTGAGGCGACGGCGCGCGGCCGCGCCCGTCATCGCCTCGATGCGGCGCACGCCGGCGGCGACGCCCGCCTCCTGGTCGATATAGACGAGGCCGATGTCGCCGGTGCGCTTCACATGGGTGCCGCCGCACAGCTCCACGGACCAGCCGAGAGCATTGCTGGCCTCGCCCATCGCGACCACCCGCACCTCGTCGCCGTACTTCTCGCCGAACAGCGCACGCGCCCCGGACGCGATGGCGTCGTCGACCGCCATCAGGCGGGTGACGACGGGCGTGTTCTCCAGCACCTGGGTGTTGGCGATCTCCTCGACCTTGGCGATCTCCGCGTCGGTCATCTTCTTGGGATGCGAGAAGTCGAAGCGCAGCCGGTCGGGCGCCACCATCGAGCCCTTCTGGGCGACGTGATCGCCGAGCACCAGGCGCAGCGCCTCGTGCAGCAGATGGGTGGCCGAGTGGTTGCGGCGGATGTCGGAGCGGCGCGCGTGATCGACCTCGAGGGCGAGTGCCTGGCCGGGCTTCAGCGTCCCCTCCTCCACGGTGCCGGTGTGGACGAAGAGATCGCCGGCCTTCTTGTTGGTGCCGGTGACGCGGAAGCGCACGCCGTCGCCGGTCATCACGCCGGTGTCGCCGACCTGGCCGCCGGACTCGCCGTAGAACGGCGTCTGGTTGAGGATCACGGCACCGGTCTCCCCGGCGTTCAGGGCGGTCGCCTGCACGCCGTCCTTGACCACGGCCAAGACCTCGCCCTCGGCCGTCTCGGTCTCGTAGCCGAGGAACTCGGTCGCCCCGAGATTTTCGCGCAGCGAGAACCACACCGTCTCGGTCGCCGCCTCGCCGGAGCCGGCCCAGCTCGCCCGCGCCTTGGCGCGCTGCTGCTCCATGGCGGCGGCGAAGCCGGCCGTGTCGACCTCGACGCCGCGCGACTTGAGCGCGTCCTGGGTGAGGTCGAGCGGGAAGCCGTAGGTGTCGTAGAGCGTGAAGGCGACCTCGCCCTTCAGCTTGTCGCCGCGCCCGAGATCGCGCGCCTCGTCCTCGAGGATCGCGAGGCCGCGCTCCAGCGTCTTGCGGAAGCGCGTCTCCTCGAGCCGCAGCGTCTCGGTGATCAGCGGCTCGGCCCGCGTGAGCTCCGGATAGGCCTGGCCCATCTCGCGCACCAGCGTCGGGACGAGCTTCCACATCAGAGGCTCGCGGGCGCCCAGAAGCTCGGCGTGCCGCATGGCGCGCCGCATGATGCGACGGAGCACGTAGCCGCGGCCTTCGTTCGACGGCAGCACGCCGTCGGCGATCAGGAACGCGGAGGCGCGCAGGTGGTCGGCGATGACCCGGTGCGAGGCCTTCATGGGGCCGTCGGCGTCGACGCCGGTGCGGTCGACGACGGCCTGGATCAGCGCCCCGAACAGGTCGATCGAATAGTTGTCGTGGGTGCCCTGCAGCACCGCGGCGATGCGCTCGAGCCCCATGCCGGTGTCGATCGACGGCCGTGGCAGCGCGATCCGCTCACCCGAGGGGAGCTGCTCGTACTGCATGAACACCAGATTCCAGATCTCGATGAAGCGATCGCCGTCGGCCTCGGCGGAGCCCGGCGGGCCGCCCGGGATGTGGTCGCCGTGGTCGTAGAAGATCTCGGAGCACGGGCCGCACGGGCCGGTGTCGCCCATCTGCCAGAAATTGTCCGAGGTGCCGATGCGGATGATCCGGCTGTCGGGCAGCCCGGCGATCTTCTTCCACAGGTTGAAGGCGTCGTCGTCGTCGGCATAGACCGTGATGGTCAGCCGGTCGGCCGGCAGGCCGTACTCCTTGGTGACGAGCCGCCAGGCCAGGTCGATGGCGCGCTCCTTGAAGTAGTCGCCGAAGGAGAAGTTCCCCAGCATCTCGAAGAAGGTGTGGTGGCGCGCCGTGTACCCGACATTGTCGAGATCGTTGTGCTTGCCGCCCGCCCGTACGCATTTCTGCGAGGTCGCGGCCTGGGTGTAGGGCCGCTTCTCCAGGCCGGTGAAGACGTTCTTGAACTGCACCATCCCGGCATTGGTGAACATCAAGGTCGGGTCGTTGCGTGGAACGAGCGGCGAGGACGGCACCACCGCGTGGCCGTTCTTCGCGAAGAAGTTCAAGAACGCAGACCGGATGTCGTTGACGCCGCTCATCGAAGCTCTGTTCCTGGTGCGCGCGACCGCGCCTCCCCGGGCGAGCTAAGCGACGGTCCTGCCTCTTTAATTCACGGCCGTTTTAGCGGTGCGGCCGGGGGCTGTCCAGGACGGCCGTACTTGCCCGGACGGCGCGGCGCGCCGGATCAGTCCGGCAGGGTCTGCACCGGGTTGCGGACCGGGTTCTGGCGGACCGGCGCCGGCGGCGCCCCGCCGCTCGCCGGGGGCGCCCCGACGCTCGGCACGGTCGAGACCGGCGACCGCCCGGCCGGCCGCGGCGTCCCTGGGGCGGGGCGAGCCGGCGTGTCGCGGCGCTCCCACACCGCGACGGATCCGGCGAAATCCGGAACCTCGGTGCGCCCGATCGGAACGAAGCGGCTCTGCTGGGCGAGCGCGTCGAGGACGCCCGCGGTGTCGGCATAGGCGGTTCCCGGCGCCGTCCAGGGCGCGTCCGGGACGTCGACGACGACCACGCGGGCGGACGGCGTCTCGGCCAGATAGGCCGCCATGGCGCGGCGGTGCGCCTCGCCCGAGCCGCCGACCGGCGGCCGCGGGCCGTCGACCGGCACGGCGCAACCGCAGCGGGCGCGCGCCGCCCACGCGAGGAAGTCGGTCGCGCGGCCGAACGTCGTCGCGACGCCGACTGCCGGAGCCCCGTCGAGCAGCGGCAGCGCCGGCCGCACCAGGAGGAGCTGGCTCGGGCCGTCGGGCGTGCGGCCCGCGGCGGCGCGGGCGGCCGCAGCGGTCGTCGGCCCCGGATACGCCAGGGCGACCAGCAGGGCGGCGACCGCGCCGAGCGCGACGACGGCCCGAACGAGCACGAGCCGGGCCGGCGTCACCGCGCCGACCAAGGTGGCGACGCCGGCGCCCGCCCCGATCCACACCGCGACCACGACGGTCGCGAGGAAGCGGCCCTCGTGGAGGGGATAGGCGACCACACCGATCGCCCCGAGCAGCGCCAGGACGAAGACCGGCCGCAGTCCGACCGGGATCCGATGGATCCGGACGAGCGCGACGACGAAGAGCGCCGCGGCGGCGAGGCCCATCCACGGCGACGAGTGGTAGGCCTCGATGAAGGCGTCCCGGTAGAACGCGAGGCCCTGCAGAGGATCGGGTCGCGCGCCCCAGATGGCGGCGAGACCGCCGAGGCCACCGGTCCCGGTCAACCACCCGGGCACCAGGAACGAGAGCGCCACCGGCATCACGTGCCAGGCCAAGACCGCATGGGCGGGAGCGCCCAGCGCCGGGCCGAGGCGATCGCGCTCGCTGCGCCAGCCGAGCACGAGGCGCAGGAGGAGGAGCGCGTAGGCGAGCGTGACCAGAGCAACGGGCGGATAGAGCGAGACGCTGCGGCCGTGGATCGTGATCGCGGGCGGCCTCGTCCACAGGATGGCGGCGGTCGCGGCGACGACGACCAGGAGGACGATCAGCAGCGGGTCGCGCCACAGCGGCCCGGTGCGGGCGGCGCTGCGCAGCGAATCGGCGAGCGCGCCGGCGAAGCGGCGCACCGCACCGGCATGGGCGATCACCGTGCACAGCGCGAGCGTCGCGACGACCAGCCCCCACGCCGCGCGCTGGTGAAAGAAGAGGAGCGTCAGCACGACGCCGAGCAGGCGCCAGCGGCCGGTGTCGGCCGGCTCCTCCTCGGCGCGCGCATAGGCGAGCAGCGCCGCCGCGGTCAGCGCGGCGCCGAGCCCCTCCGGCACGACGTCGGAGCCGAGCAACGCGAAGGCGGGGCTCGCCAGCGTCAGCGCCGCCGCGACGGCCGCCGCCGTGATGCCGCGAATCGCGTCGGAGAACAGGCTTCGGGCCAGCACGGCGGCGAGCACCGCGGTCGCCGCCCAGCCGGCGAGGCTCGGCAGGATCCCCAACCGATGGTCGAGCCCGCCGGCGAGCAGCACGCCGGACAGCATCAACCCGTGCAGGGGCGACCAGCCGAGGGCCTTCCACAGATGGTCGAGGACGGCGAGCGGATCGAGGCCGCGCAGCGCGATCGCGAGGTCGAGCCCGAACCCGAAATGGCCGTTGCGGTCGTGCAGGGGATTCGCCCACAGCGGGTCGGGATCGGCGTGATAGGCCGTGAACAGGGTCGTCGCGATCACGGCGGCCACGAAGGCCGTGACGGCGGCGACGGCGAGATCGATCCAGGCGGACGCCGCGCCACCGGGGCGGCGCCCCCCGCGCGGTCCGGTCCCGGGCCGCGGCGGCCGGGACGTGATGCGGTCCGGGCCGACGAGCGGCGGCGCCGTTCGTGATGTCACCGGCTGCTCCTTGTCGCGCTGCGGTTCGTGTCGCGCGTGCGGTTCGCCCATAGCAGAGCGGGACCGCCGACGCCCCGCCTTTTGCGGCCCATGAACAGGATTCGCGCCGTCGGCACGGGCCGGGGCGAAGGTCTTTCCTCACCGCCGCTCCCACACCGACACGGTCGCCGAGAAGGCCGGCACGGCGACGCGTCCGCGCGGCACGTACCGGGTCTGCGTCGCCAGGGCGTCGATGGCGCCGGCGAAGCCCGGCTCCTTCATGTGGAGGGCCGACATCGGGATATCGGCGACGAGCAGGCGATCGGCCGGGGTGGTCGCGAGCCAGCCGGCGACCTCGCGGGCCACCGCCTCGCGCGACGATCCGCTCGTCATCCATGGGGTGGTGACCGGCACGGCGCAGCGGCAAACGACGCGCAGGGCCCAGGCGAAGAAGGGCGTGCGGCCCGTGCTCGAGACCACGCCGATCGTGCGGGCGCCGACGAGCTCCGGCAAGAGCGGGGTCACCAGCGCGAGCGTGGACGGGCTGGTCTCCCGGATGGCGACGGCGCGCGCCGCCGCCGACGGCGGCCCGGGCAGCGTCACGGCGGCGACCAGGGCGCCGGCCGACACGGCGGTTCCGGCGACCATCGCGCCGGCCGGCCAGCGGCGCGCCAGGGCGGCGACCAGGACACCGGCGCCGACGCCCGCCCCGACCCACCAGGCGAACAGCCAGGAGGCGAGGAAGCGGGCCTGATGATGCGGATGGACGATCACGCCGGCCGTGCCCACCAGAGCGAGGGCGATCACGGCGCGCCCCCCGGGCGGCCAGCGCCGCTTGAAGACGAGCGCGGTCGCGAACAGCACCAGCGTCGCGACCGCGACGGTGGGGGTCGCGTGAAACCCGTCGGCCGCCGCGGTCGCGTAGAAGCGCGCGGTGCTCAACGGCTCGAAGGTGGCGTCGGCCGGCCCGTTCGCCGGACTGACGAACCACAGGAAGCCGGGCAGGCGCTTGGGGATCAGGAACGACACGGCGACCGGCAGGACGTGCCAGGCGAGGATCGCCCGGCCCGGCACGCCGAGCGCCGAGGCCAGGCGATCGCGGTGCCGCCGCCACGCCACGACGGCGCGGGCGAACAGGAGCGCATAGGCGACGGTGACGAGGTTTTCGGGAGGATAGAGCGACACGGGCCGACCGAACAGGTCGAGGCTGGTCGGCCCCCGGCGATAGATCACGGCCACCAGCACGGCGACGCCGAGCGCGGCGATCAGCAGTGGGTCGGTCGAAAGGCGCGTGACGACGCGGCCGGGGCGCAGCGCGCGGACCGGCCCGACGGCCGCGCGGGCGCGGCGGACGAGCCCGACGCCGGACTCGATCGCCACCGTGACGACGAGGCTCGCGACCACCAGGCCCCAATAGTTGCCCTTGTGGAAGAACAGCACCGTGAGGACGAGGCCGAGCATGCGCCAGCGCCGGACGGCCTCGCCGACCCCGCTCTCGGTGCCGCTCTCGGTCCCGGCGTCGGTGCCGGTGCCGTGGTGGCGCGGCGTCTCCATGGCGCGCAGAAAGCAGAGGAGCGTCAGCGCCGACAAGGCGGCGCCGAGCGTCTCCAGCATCACGTCCGACCCCAAGAGCGCGAAGGCCGGGGCCGACAGCGCGAGCGCACCGGCGACCGCGGCGGCGACCGCTCCGGCCGGCCCGGCCGACGGCGATCCGGCGCCGGGCGGCACGGCGCCGGACGGCGCCCCGGGAGACGTCTCGACCAGGCGACGCGCCAGCACGGCGGTCAGCACGACCGTCAGGATCCAGCCGAGCAGCGCCGGCACGATCGCGAGGCGCAGGTCCGGGCCGCCGGGGAGCATCACGGCGGCGAGCAAGAGCCCGTTGACGGGCGGCCACACGACGGATCGGGACAGATGCGAGACGAAGCCGCCGAGGTCGCCGGTGCGCAGCGCCAGGGCGAGATCGAGGCCAAAGCCGAAATGGCCGTCGCGGTCGTGGTGAACATCGGTCCACAGCGTCTCGGGCGCCCACCAGTAGGCCCGGAGCATGGCGGCGGCGAGGGCGAGAGCGAGGGCCGCGACGACGAGGACGGCCAGCCGGCCGGCCCAACGCGGTGCCGGCGTGGCGGGGGCGGCGGACGGCGGGCGCGACGACGATCGTGCCGCGGTGAAAGGCAGATCGCCGAGCACGGCGGGCGACGCGCCGGGCGGAGCGAAAGCCGCCGATGCGGACGGGGCGTGCGCTGCGGCCGATGCGGCCGATGCGGCAGGCGCGGCCGGCGCGGCCCGGACGGGCGAGGCGCAAGCCGTGGATCGTTCGCCCGCACCGGCCGAGGCGCCTGGTGCTCGGGCGAGCCGCGCCGGAGCGAGCGGAGGAGCCGGCTGAGGAGATCGCGGCCGCGACGGCCGGTGAGACGATATCGGCATCGCGTCGGACTAGCCGAGCGGTGACGCGCCGGCAATCGGACTTTCACGACGAACCGGCACGCGCGCCGACCGCTCGCGTGTCGGAGCGGGGCGCATGCCGGGGTACGTCGCGGGGTTTCGACACAGGGGCCGAACCGGGGCGCGAAGCAGGATCAGAAGCAGGGACCGAACGTCTCCGCCCCGCACGATCGCGAAATCGCCGGGCGGAGACGTCCGCTGGCCATCCCACCACGGAGGCTCAGCTCTCGAAACACGGCGCCGGACCCACGGCGCTCGCAACCAAACGTTCCGACGAGGGCGTCCGAAAAGGCTCGAACGAACGCCCTCGAAGCGCTGCGAAGCGCGCTCCGTCCCCGGGGAGGGAGCGCGCTTCGATGATCTCGTCGCGGCCGGCGCCGCACCGGGCGGCACCGCTCACCGCCGCCGCGGTGCCTACTCCTCGGCCCCCTCGTCGTCGTCCTCCTCGGGCTCGCCGGCGAGGATCTGCTCGGCGATCAGGCCGGCGTTCTGGCGCACCGCCTGCTCGATCTTGGCGGCGACGTCGGGATTGTTGCGCAGGAACGTCTTGGCGTTCTCGCGACCCTGGCCGATGCGGGTCGAGTCGTAGGAGAACCAGGCGCCCGACTTCTCGACGATCCCGGCCTTGACGCCGAGGTCGATGATCTCGCCGAGCTTGGACACGCCCTCGCCGTACATGATGTCGAACTCGACCTGCTTGAACGGCGGCGCGAGCTTGTTCTTCACCACCTTGACGCGGGTCTGGTTGCCGATGACCTCCTCGCGCTCCTTGATGGCGCCGATGCGCCGGATGTCGAGGCGCACCGAGGCGTAGAACTTGAGCGCGTTGCCGCCCGTCGTGGTCTCGGGCGAGCCGTACATCACGCCGATCTTCATGCGGATCTGGTTGATGAAGATCACCATGGTGTTGGAGCGGCTGATCGACGCCGTGAGCTTGCGCAGCGCCTGGCTCATCAACCGGGCCTGCATGCCGGGCTGGGCGTCGCCCATGTCGCCCTCGAGCTCGGCGCGCGGCACCAGGGCGGCGACCGAATCGACCACCAGCACGTCGACGGCGCCGGAGCGCACCAGCGTGTCGGCGATCTCCAGCGCCTGCTCGCCGGCGTCCGGCTGCGAGATCAGGAGGTCGTCGAGATTGACGCCGAGCTTGCGGGCATAGACCGGGTCGAGCGCGTGCTCGGCGTCGACGAAGGCGCAGATGCCGCCCTTCTTCTGCGCCTCGGCGACGGTGTGGAGAGCGAGCGTCGTCTTGCCCGAGGATTCGGGGCCGAAGATCTCCACCACGCGGCCGCGCGGCAGCCCGCCGACGCCCAGCGCGATGTCGAGGCCGAGCGAGCCGGTCGACACCGTCTCCACCTCGAGCGGCTTGGTCGACTTGCCGAGCCGCATGATCGAGCCCTTGCCGAAAGCGCGCTCGATCTGGGTGAGCGCGGCATCGAGGGCCTTGGTCTTGTCCATGGAGGTATTCTCAACGACTCGCAGGGGGGCCGACGCCATCAACGCCTCCTCTATGCCCGGGATTCGGAGGGCCGACAACGCAGGCCGCGCCTCCATGATCTAGACCGTACATCATCTGTTCTCAGTTCGCAATATGTTCTCTTTTCGTCCGTCATTCGGGCTCGCGATGGAAGCGAAAACGCTCTTTGTCCGCGCGTGAAACAATTATTTGTCCGCGGCAGATCAACCAAGCTACTGATATTCCAGCGGTTCCGTTGTCATAATAGGATCCTCACTTGGTCACCCTGGATTGTGGCAGGATGACGGCGGACACAGAATGTCTGCAAACACCCTAAGTCATTCGGCGCGCTAACAAAAAAGAGGGCATAGAGAGGAACCATCGCCGCCGAATCGATCGCGCGGCGGGGAGGTGGGGAACCGAGTGGGGAACTCAGTCCCGCGGAAAGAGGCCCGCACGAGCAAGCCGCTCGTTGTCGGCGTCGCCAGGGGAAATGCTGCCTTTGCCGAGCCATGCCTGTTCGGTGCGGATATCTAGGTACTTCTCGCGCACGTACTCGGCCAAGAAGATCAAAATTGTCCCGCGAAGAGACCGTGCAGCATCGCCCGGCGAATGCACCTCCTCGCCAATCGACCTCACTGTGACCTTACGGTTTTGATCAATATGCAGGAGTGACGTGACCTCTTCGCCTAACACGTCCTCAAGAGCACCCTTCAATGAAATAGAATCGAGATCAAGCCCACCAAAGAGAAGAAGATCGGCCTCAATGCAAAGAACATCGCAGCATTTTACTATAAATGCGATCGGCAACGACACCTTTCCAGTCAAATAGTTTTGCACGGTTCTATACGGCAACCCGCTCTTTTCGCTCAACTCCCGGATCGTTACATCACGACGCTTCATCAAAACACGGATGCGCTCGGCAACCCGCTGATCCGACGTGTCTCGATCCGGCTTGAACATGCTTGACCATGCACACGATCGTGTGCATTCTCCGCTTCATGATGCACCAAATCATGTACAAGCCCAAGCTCGCCGTCGTCGGCTCACCCGAGCTGTACAATATGGTGAGGGCGGCTTTCGTATCTCGCGGCACCTCGTTGAACGCGTGGTGTAAAGCAAATGGGCATAACCGGCAAACGGTCGAGCGCGCACTGAAAGGAGAAAGGTTCAACCCGCGATCTCTTGAGCTTCGCAGCAAAATAGTTGATGAATTATTCTGTTCGGAGAGCAATGCGTGATGGCTTACATCACGTCGAGACAGCTTTCCGAGGTCGCTGGGGTAACGCAGCGCGCGTGTAAGAAAGCACTACGGGCCGCGCTCAACTTCGGAACACCCTGGCGCGAAGCGCACCTGTCTGTCCGATTCTGTCATGGGGCGAAAGGCGGAGGTCGCTCTGGGGCTTCTTACGAAGTTCTTCTCTCATCTCTGCCGGTCGATATCCAACAGGCTTGGAAGGCCCTTCAAACCCGCTCCAAAGCCTCGTCTGCGCCCGCCCTTCGTGACGATCGGCCCGGCCTCGCGTCGTACCGGCTGCACCTGATTCAGCCCGCCCTGGTCCATCCTCCCCGAAGCAGGGAGCGGGCCGCGGCGGTCCGGACGATCGCCGAGACGACGCGCATCGGGCCGGACGGCCAGCCGCTCCCGCAGTCCCTTTCCACCAAGACGGTCCAGCGGTGGATCGCCGCCTATGAAGCGCAGGGCGTCGCCGGCCTGATGCCGCGCGCTCGGCGCGACAAGGGCGAGCGCCGGGTGGTGATCTCTCAGGCGTGGTTCGCCAAGGCGCGCGCGTACCTCCACTCCGTAGCCGTCGCCCGGATCGACGACGAGCTGCGGGCCTATGTCCGATCGATGCACGCTGCGGGTGAGACACCCGGGCGCATTCTGTTCCGCACCGGCATGAAGCTCCGGGAGCTGTCGGCCGCCGCCGGCATGCCGGTCGACGAGATGAACAAGGCGGTGTTCTCGGTGCCGCGGGTCTACGTGGTCAACGAGCGGCTGTGGCGCAAGATCGCGACGCGCGACCGCGATGCCAAGGCGTGGCACGACTTGCGGCCGTCGATGATCCGGAAGCTCGCCGAGCGGCCGACCGAGTTCGACATCGACGCGATGCACTTCGACCACACGGTCCGGCGCCCGGACGGCACCGTGGCGTATCCGAAGGCGATCGTGGCGATGTGCCGTGCGACGCACCGGCTGTTTGTCGTGCCGTTCCTGCTCGACCAGCGCGAAGGTCTTCGTCAGCAGCACGTCGCGCTCTTCATCGAAGCACTGCTCGACCAATGGGGCACCCCGGACCGTTTGACGATCGACAACGGCGGCGAGTTCGGAGCGGTGCCCGATCTCTCCGACCTCCTGCAGATCGTCTCACAGGTCCATTCCGCGAACGGCCGCCGGCCGGTGATCCACGCCCAGCCCTACAATGCGCGGGCCAAGGTGGTCGAGAACGGCATCGGCGTGCTGCAACGGGTGTGGCTCGCCGGCCTGCCCGGCCACGTCGGAAACAACCGGATCAACAAGAAGACGCAGAAGGTCGGCCGCCCGACCACGCCTTTCCCGGGCAGCTTCGACCTCTTCTGTGACATCGTCCAGATGCGGGTGCGCGAGTACAACGCAGCCCCGCAGCGCGGCAAGCTCAAGGGGCGCTCGCCGGACGAAGCCTACCAAGCGCACATCGATGCCGGGTTCATGATCGCCAAGGTGGACCGCGCGTCACTGATGCTCGCCTTCTCGACTCGCGACGAGGCTTCGGTCGGCAAGTTCGGCATCAAGGTCAACGGCCAATACTGGACGTGCAAGGAACTTCGCTACCGCTCCGGCGAGAAGATCGGTGTTCTCAAGGGGCGCTTCCACGACTGGCCGCTGGTTCCCCTGTTCGATCTCAACGACGAGCGCACGATCATCGGCTACGCCGAGCCGAACAAAGAGGCAGACGGCAACGATCCGGCGAACGCCCGAAAGCAGAAGCAGGGCGAGCGCTCGTTCAACGCGCGGCCTCGCGAGCTGGCCAAGGTCGCACGACCGGCCGACCTGATCGCCGACACGAAGGAGTCTGCCGCCGCGCTGCCGCCGGCCGTCGAGGCGCCAGTGTCCGGGATCATCGTGCCGAACCCGCAAGCCGGCGAGATCATCGCCGAGATGGTCAAGTCCCCCCGTGAACGGCGCTCCAGTCAAGCCCGGAAGGCTCAGGCCGAGCACAAGCGCGAGGTGGAGAAGTCCGCGAAGTTCACCCGTCTGCTCCTCGGAGGAAAGACATGATCGAGGTTCCGTACGTTGAAATCTCCACTGCCCGATTGATCCGCGAGCGAATCGAGCTGGCCCGCGCCACAGGCGAGAATGTCGCCATCACGGGCGCGGCCGGCGTCGGAAAGACGTGGGCCTTGGAGAACTACGTCGCATCGACGCGCAAGGCGTATTTCTTCAGCGTCTCTGCCGCGCTCGGAAAGTCCGCGGGCGCTCTGTTCGGCCTGATCTGCGAAGAGATCGGATACTCGAAGGAGGTCAGCCCGGCCGCGACGCTCCGGTGGATCAGGTCGCATTTTCACAACTATTGTTACGACCACCAAGCGGTCCTGATCTTCGACGAGGCTCAGAACATCAAGCTCGCGACGCTCCGCGACCTCCTCACCATCACCGATGAGCGTCAGTCCGGCGTCACCATTGTTTTTTCGGGGAACGAACACGTCCTGAAGGTGGTCAACGCTGCCAAGCATGGGTTCGAGCAGATCGGCCGCCGCATCCAGTTCCGGCTCAACGTCAACTGCATCACGCACGAGGACGCCGATCTCGTCGCCGGAGCGTTCGGCGTGACCGACAAGGCGAGCCTCCGGATGCTCCGGGAGATCGGAGACGGCGCGCACATCGCGGGTGTCGTCACGGTTCTCAAGCTCGCTCACCAGCTCGCGGGCGAAGGCAGCGCGATCGAGACCAGCCACATCCGCAGCGCCATCGAGCTTTTCCCGCAATACCAGTCGACCCTCTGTGGCGCGTAACCCCGCCCGCCTTCTGTACCTCACCGCGTTCCCTTCACCTCTTCGACCGAGTCTCTGCAATGACTGATCCGAACGTTTTTGCCCTCGACATCGACCGGCTCCGGCCGGAACAGGTTCCGTTGGTCGCCGGCATGTCCCTCGAACACGCCGTCGGAGCTGTGCAGCACCACCGCAGCTTCAACGAGATGGCAGGGCAGTATGCCAAAGCCGTCGCCAGCCATCTTCCGCCGGAGAACGAGGGACTGACGGTCCAGAAGGCGAACGAGCTGAAGGTCGCGATCGTCAACCTCGCCAACCTCCTGGATGCGTATAACCAGATCGTGGAAGAGGGTTTCATGAAGTTCGCTTCCGAGCTGTCGATCGCGGTGGCCGAGACGGGGGAGACGAAGCAATGAACGCCACAGCCCCCAAGAGGCCACTCGCCGAGCAGATGCCGTTCCAGCACCGCATGTCGGCGGAGGAGACCGTGGCGGCGCTGAGGACCGACGCCATGGAAGCCGCCGAGAAGCGGCACGCGGCCGAGATCGCCGCGCACCTGAAGCGTACCTACGGGGTCGACCGGCCCCGCGAGACAGCCGAGCGGGTCCAGTGGGAGCTTCTCGCCCTCACGACCTTCGCGCATGCCGCCCATGTCGCGCACCAACAGCGGGAGCCCGGAAAGGACGACCCCCTCGGGGGCTACGACTGGGAACCGATGATGGTGGCGATCCTGCCCCGCATGAAGAGGCTGATCGACAAGTCGTTCTTCGTCATCGACGCCTTGCCGGTGGGCGACGAGGGCGAAGCGGCCGACCGGCCGGCGCAGAGGCGGGCCTGACCATGCGGACCGCGAGGGACGAACGCGAGGGCGAAGAGCGCCGCGACGAGCTGCGGGAGCTGAGGGACCAGATCTTGGCCATGTCCGCCTTCGCGGCGCTCGCCTACGAGGTCGGACGCCGGGACGAGGTCATCGACCGGCTTCCGCAATCCGTTCATTGGGCGGCTCGCAGCGAGTGGGCTCCGCTCGCCGCGGCCTGCATGCGGATGATCTCGGAGACGGCGGACGGGATGACGACGCTCATCGAGCATCCGGACCCCGACGGCGTCGCCGGGGCCGCGGCGGAGGGCACGCCGTGATGACGCGCGAGCAGCTCGCCCTGGTCGGCATGGTCAAGAAGCACCTCGCCAAGACGCAGGGCTGGGACGAGGACATGTACCGGCTGATGCTGCGCCAGCTCGGCGGGGTCGACAGCGCGAAGGATCTGGACGAGACGGGCTTCGCCCAGATCATGGAGTATGCCGCCTCCTGGGGGTTCCGCTCCGACTGGCGGGAGCGGACTTTCGGGCGGCGGCCCGGCATGGCGACGCCGCGGCAGGTCGACCTGATCCGCGACCTGTGGCGGGAGTTCAAGGGGGCCGACGACGATGCCGGCCTCGACCGGTGGCTCGACCGCAGCTTCGGCGTCTCGGCGCTGCGGTTCGCCACCCCGGAGGTCGCCGCCAAGGCGATCAACGGCCTCAAGGCGATGAACAAGCGCAAGGCCGCGAAGGCTGCGGGATAGGTGCGGCGACCGGGGGGGCGTGACGTCCCCGCGCCCACGAAGGGCGGGTCCACATGGCTCGGCGCCGCGGGGCCAGGATACAGCAGAGGGCGGGATCCTGCGAGGATCCCGCCCTCGCCATTCGAGGGGCAGGATCGGCCGGATCTGCCCGAGCCGCCAGGAAGCCCGTAGAGCACCGCGGACGGCCTGCCGCCACCACCCCCGCCCCCTCCCCCGTTTCGCTTTCAATACCCCCTTCAACGCCGGACCTCGGGGCAGTCCGGAGGCGCATCCTCGCCCGCGGGGTCGTCAGGCTCCGGTTTTCGCCCCGACCGGGGCGGCGGCGCCCCGCCGAGCCGCCAGCGCCGGGGGCGCTCGCCACGGGCCGCCTGCTCGGCGCGCAGCCGCTCGAAATCGGCGCGGTCCTCGTCGCCGAGGAGCTCGATCGAGCCGTCGATCGCGCCCTCTGGCGGCTCACCCGAGAATTCGTATACGATGACCTGGTCTTTTCCGGGTGGCTTCGAAGCGCCGTTCATGGCCCGCCTCCTGTGATGCTGACACCTGTCAGCGACCCCTGTCACCTAACAGCATTGCATAGTGGATCGCAGAGCGCCGAGAGCGCCGACGAAAGCCTGTGCCGTGTCCGTCGAGGTTGGCTCCGAGGCGGAAGAGCGGCACCCGAGGCGGGCGCCATGCCGCGGCGCCCGCCTCCCCTTCCCTCACGCGCGAGACCACGATGGCCCCGAACCGTCCCTTTACCGTCGACCCGGCTCTCACCGCCGTCGCGGTCGGCTACCGCAACCCGGACTACACGCTGATCGCGTCGCAGGTGCTGCCCTACGTCCCCGTGCCGGAGGAGCGGTTCAAGTACACGGTCTATCCGATCAGCGAGAGCTTCAACGTCCCCGAGGATCTGCAGGTCGGCCGCATGGGGCAGGTCACTCGGGTGGAGTTCACGGCCGAGCAGGCGACCGCCGAGGTGGACGACTGGGGCGTCGACAACATCGTCCCGCAGACGGACATCGACGCGGCGGCGCGGCAGCGCGCGGCCGGCACCGGCAACTACGATCCGCGCGCCCGCGCCGTGGAAGGGCTCACGGACATGATCGACCTCGCCCACGAGGTCCGGACCGCCCGGCTGGTGTTCAATGCGGCGAGCTATGCGGCGGGCCGCAAGGTCACGCTGTCCGGCACGTCGCGGCTCTCCGACTACACCAATAGCGACCCGTTCGGCGTCTTCGACGCTGCGATGAGCGGCACGCTGGTGTTCAAGCCCAACACGGCCGTGTTCGGCAACGATGCGTGGTCGAAGATCCGCGCGCACCCCCACTTGGTCAACGCGATCCGCGGCACCCTGATGAACAAGGGCCGCATCACGCCGGAAGAGTTCGCCACGCTGTTCGGCCTGCGCAAGGTGCTGATCGGCGAGGGGTGGATCAACGTCGCCCGGAAGGGCCACGATCCGATCCTGACGAACGTGTGGGGCAAGCACGCGGCTTTCCTGCACCTCTCCACTTCTCCGACCACCGAACGGACCGTGACGTTCGGCTACACGGCGCGGCTCGGCACGCGCCTGTCCGGCAGCTATCAGGACTCCAGCATCGGTCTGAAGGGCGCGACGATCATCCGCGTCGGTGAGCAGGCCAAGGAGCTGATCATCGCGCCGGACGTCGGCTACTTCATCGAAAACATCGTCGCCTGAGCGGTGCGATGGCCGACCCACGCCTTCCTGGAATTCTGGCAGAGATCGCCGAGGTGGCCGGCGTCGATACCGCGCTGGCGATCGCGAAGGCGAAAGGCGGCCGCCGGGCCTCGTTTCCGGTACAAGCCGACGACGATCATTGGCTGGTGAAGACCGTGGGCCGGGAGGCGGCCGATGCGATCTGCAAGCACTTCAGGATCATGTCGGCAAGCGGCAGGTTGAGCAGCTGCTTCAGCGACGTACCAATTCCGAAGGGATACACGGCCATCATCGCCGTCGCGCGCGCCCGGCTCGAAGAGGCGCTGGCGGAGGGCAAGTCGGCGTCCGAAGCCGCGAGGATCTCCGGCATGACGGAGCGGACCGTCTTTCGCGCACGCGCCCGATTGTCAGGACGGACGAAATCCAAATGAGCCGCTCGCCTCTGTCAGCTCCGAACCTCGCCCTCGGCGTCGTGACGCTCGACGTGGCCACGGCCGGCATACCACCCGCGTGGGTGAAGGTCGCGCCGCGCGGCCCGGTGACGACGCGCGACGGACGAGCTTATCAGTTCGACCCGGAGGCGCTCGCCGCCCGCTTCGCAGCGGACGGCATCGATATCCCGGTCGACCTCGATCACGCCATCGCTCGCAAGACGCTGTTCGGAGAACGCGCCGATGCGGTCGGGTGGGTGAAGGAGCTGCAGGCCCGCGCGGACGGTCTCTACGCCCGCGTGGAGTGGCTGGCCGCAGCGACCGCCGCGCTCGCCGCACGGACCCATCGGTTCATCAGCCCCACCTTCAAGCACGACGACAAGGGCACGGCGACGTGGCTGCACTCGATCGCGCTCGTCGCCGCGCCCGCCCTGTCCATGCCGGCGCTCGCCGCCGCGATCGGCGGCACGGCACCGGCGCCGCGAGACCCGGTGATGCTGGCCGCGGCGGCCCGTGACTTCCAGACCTCCGAAGCGGCAGCGGGGCGGCCGATCTGCTTCGCCGATGCCGTCGTGGCTCTGTGCGGTGGAAGCATCGATCCATGAGCACGCTCGACGTCTCGCTCCGGCTCAAGCTGGTCAATCTGCTCTCGGGCGAAGCCGCGAAGGCGGCGAAGGATCTCTCCGGCATCAAGACGGCCGCGAAGGGAATCGAGGGCTCGATCGGCGCCGCCAAGCTCACGCGCGATCTGCGCGAGGTGTCGACCGCATCGGGGCAGGCACGGACGAACATCACGGCCGTGCGCGCCGCCGTGGCCGGGCTCGGCAACCTCTCCGGTCCGGAGCGGCTCAAGCGGTCGCTCCTGGACACGGCGGCAGCCGCGGCCAAGGCTGGCCGCGAGCTTTCCGGCGCGCAGATCGCGTCGGCGCGCGCCGCGGCCGGCGGGCTTCCCGGCGGGCTGTCGACGCGCAGGATCGCGGGCAGCATCGGCGCCTACGCGACCGGCCGGCGCTTCGTGCAAGGCTACGCGGACATGGCCGCGTTCGATCGTCAGATGACACGCATCGGCATCACGGCCGACGCGACCGCCGAGCAGCTCGCCGAGGCGCGCAAGAAGGTCCACGACCTCGCGTTCGAATTCGGCCTCGCGCAATCGGAGGCCGTGAAGGGTGTCGATGCCCTGGTGACGCAGGGCCTCAGCCTTCCGGAGGCGCTCGCGCAACTGCGGCCCGTTCTCGCTGCGACGCAGGCAAGCGGTGCAGCCGCCGACGACATGGCGAAGAGCGGCGGCGCACTGACGACCAACCTCAAGGTGAAGATCACCGAGCTGGAACGCGCCTTCGATATCCTCGCCTATGCCGGCAAGAAGGGGCAATTCGAGCTGAAGGACATGGCGCAGTACCTGCCGACGCTCGCCGCGTCCTGGTCGAATGCCGGTCAGGCGGGGATCGACAAGCTTGCCGACCTCGCAGCCGGGCTGCAGATCATTCGCAAGCAGACCGGCTCGTCGGAACAGGCGTTCAACGGCATGCGCGACCTGCTCGCGAAGCTGTACACGCCCGAGGTGCAGAAGAACTTCAAGAAGGCGGGTGTCGACCTCGAGGGGGGTCTGAAGGCGGGACTGAAGGCCGGCAAGCCCCTCCTCGACGTCGTGGTCGAACTGGTGGAGAAGGTCACCAAGGGCGACCTCGCCCAACTCCCGAAGTTCTTCGGCGAGATCGATTCGCGTCAGGCTGTGAGCGCGCTCGTCAACTTGAAGGCGGAGTTCCGATCGCTGCGCGCCGAGATCAAGCGCTCGTCGCTCGGCACCATCGCGAGCGACCTTCCGCCGGTCATCAACGACACCGAGTCCAGCATCAAGCGGCTCTCGGATTCCTGGTCCGGATTCTGGCGGAGTGCCGCCCGGGTGGTCGACAGCGCGGGGGCGAGCACGGCACTCGCCAAGATCACGGCCGGCGCGAATGCCGCCGCCGACGCGCTCGACCGTCACAACGCTCCGGGCGGCCGGGCCGCCATGGCCGAGGAATTCGGCACCAACCAGAAACGCGGTCAGCTCGACGCACGGATCCGGGAGCTTGAAGAGAAGCTCCGGCAGCGCGAGACGGCCGTGCGGGATGCCGCCACGGCGCCGCTGGCGTCGTTCCCGGGCCGGGTCCAGAGCGGGGCGAAGGCGCAGGCCGACCGGCGGGCCGCCGACGTGAGCACCGATGCCGAGGTCAAGCGGCTGCGGGAGAAGCTCAACGAGCTGATCCAGGAGCGGCAGAACCTCTTGGGCGGCGCCAAGCCGGTGATCACCGACAAGGATCTCAAGCCGGCCCGCGACCAGATCGCGCGCGACAAGGCCCGCGACCGCTACTTCGACCTGTACCCGACGCTCCGGGGGAACCGGGCGGCACCGGCGTCGATGATGCCGCCCGTGCAGCCGCTCGATGCCGTCCCGCTCCGGTCGCTGGACGACGTGAAGCGCAAGGCGTCCGATGCCGGCCAGGCGCTCGACCAGCTCGGCAGCAAGTCGGTGGCGCCGAACGTCGATGTGGCCGCCCTCAAAGAAGCGTTGGAGGTCGCCCGTGCGCTCAAGTCGACGCTGCAACAGATCGGCAGCATGACGGTCTCGCCGAAGGTCGGAATGCCGAACACCAAGGCGTCGTTCGGCCGGCTCGGCGACAGCACGGGCGCCCTATTCGATCGGGCGTAAAAGGGCAGGGAGAAACCCTTGAACGAGCCGGAGCGGAAGACGATCGCGGGTATCGAGGTGGTCACCATTCCGGTGGACCTCTATGCCGAGCTGCTCGACTGCCGCCGCCAGCTCGCCGAGTTAAAGGCGGCCTCGAATGCCGGCTTGAATGCCGTTCGAACGGCTTTCGAGGTCGCGCCGAGGTCGCGTCTCGCCCGGGACCCGGAGGTCGCCGCCTTCGTCGCCGGGCAGCTCGGCAAGGCGACAGTCCCGGAGATCGAACGGCAGTGCCTCGCGCGGTTCGGCAAGCGCCGGGCGCCCAACCGGAAGGCGATCTACCGCCACCAGTACCTTCTCCGGCGCCTCGTAACCCTGCGAAGCCTCGGCTGGTCCCGCCAAGCGCCGCCGGCCGGGTGGTCGCGCGGCCCGGACCCGCCTCCGGGCTGATCCGGTCCGGCCGCCCGGCGCCGACCGGGAGCGCCGTTCCGTTTCACGAGGTGCCGAAAAGCGTCAACAAGTTTCACCAGAAAACGGTTCTGCACGGGTAATCCCACAGACACCGAGCACTGGCGACGGACACAGAACGGATTCACTGCCAGCGAGCTGGAAGCGCCGGCTGGAGGCCCTCTCGGGCGGGTCGGCTGCTGGCATCGGGCATCGGGCGTGCTATGCGGCACCCGAAGCCATTCCACGCAGGTGCCCGCGATGATGCTGCGCTTCTCTTCGATCGTGCCGCGGCTTTGGGCGACGGTCCTCGTCCGCGCCGGCGTCGTCCGCGCCGGCGCAGCCCTCATCGGCGCAGCCCTCTTGGCGACCTCGCTCGGCGCCGCCGACCTGCCGGGTCCGGACGACATCGTGGCGCCGGCGCCGACCGCGACCCCGGCCCCGGCCCGGGACGACAGCGGCTCGGCAAGCGATGCCGCGGCGGCGGACGCGGCCCTGGAGGCCGAGCGGGCCGCCGTGCAGGCGTTCGGGGTGAAGAACCCGGCCTGTCTCGCCTGGGGCGACGGCTGCGTGACCTGCCTGAAGGGCGAGGACGGCAAGGCGGTGTGTGCGAATCCCGGTCCCGCCTGCCTGCCGCGCGCGACCGCCTGCACGCGGGTTCGCGACCTGCCGGCCGAGCCGACGCGGAAGAGCGCCACACCCGAGGGCTCCGGTCCGACGGAGGCCGCGCCGACGAATGCCGCGCCGACGGAGGCCCGTCCGCAGGACGCGCCTCCGGCGCCGCCGACACCCCGGCCGTGAGGTTCGGCGGCGAAATCCGGCGGCGAAATCCGGATGTGAGATCCGGCCGTGACCGCGGACCCTACTTGCCGCAGTTCCACACCGGACCGATCGGCGTGTCGGTCCAGCACGGGCCGAAGCCGCCGCCGTTCCACCGGCCCTGATAGAAGCGGGCGCCGCCCCAGCCGTAGACCCACTGCCAGCCGCCCGGGGTGAGATAGCGCCGCCCCGGCCCGTAGGGGCGCGCGATCCAGGCGTCGCGCGAGCGGTAGGGGCTCGTGTCCTGCGGCGGCTCGTAGCCGGGCAGGAAGCCGTAGCCGCCGCGCGAGCGCCGCACCGTGACCTTGGTCCGCGACTTGACGGCCCCGGCGGCAGGCGCGGAGGTCGCCGCCGCCTTGGCGCCGGGCCGAGCGGCGGGAGCGGCCACGGGAGCCGGAGCCGCCGCCGGCCCGGCCGGCGCGGCCGGAAGCGCGGTCGGCCGGCCGGCTGCGGCGACGAGCAGGGTGACAGCGAGAATCGGAGAGATCGGGCGCATGGCGATCCTTCTGCCGGGCAAGCGCGGCGCAAAAGCGGCGCCCTCACCCTACTCCGGCCCGACGCCCGCCTGAAGGGTCGCGCGCGCCCCCGCAACGTTCCGACACCAAACGCGGAGAACGAATCATAACCACCGCGTCGGCGCCATTGGCCGTGCGGCATCACCGTGAGGAGCACCCGGCGCGGTCGTGGGCCGCCGCGTCGAGCGCGAGCGCGAGGCGCGTCCGTCGGCTCAGATGGTCGTCGTCCGTGCTCGCCCGTGGCGGGTCGCTTCGGACACGACCCCGGTCTTGTTACAGGCCCCCCCGGCACGACACGAGGGTGTGACGACCGCCGCTGCCGGAACACTTGGCCGTGAAGACGTAACCGGTGGTGCCCGCTTCCGTAAGAGCCTGTACGGCCGGCCGCTCAGGCCCGCCTGCGACGCCCGGGACCGAGCGTCGCGACGGCCCCCTTCGCTCACGGAGATCATGTGATGACCACCAAGCCCGCTCTCGCCGCCGTGCTCGCCGGCTCACTCGCCGCCGCGCTGTCGCTCGCCGCCACGCCCGCCTCGGCGCAGGGCTCCGACAAGGAAAAGTGCTACGGCGTCGCCCTCAAGGGGCAGAACGACTGCGCCGCCGGCCCCGGCACCACCTGCGCCGGCACGTCCAAGGTCGACTACCAGGGCAATGCCTGGAAGTACGTCGCCAAGGGCACCTGCACGACCATGCAGACCCCGAAGGGCATGGGCTCGCTGACCGCGAAGTCGAGCTGATCAGGTCGCTCCACGCGGGTCGGCGCGGCGGGGTCTTCGCCGCGCCGACTCTCTCGGCTCTGACATCACGACGAGACTCCCATGACCTTCGTCCACTCCGCCCTGCCGCTCGACGCCGGCGTCGGCTTCAAGCCGCAGCATCTCGACGGCCTGCTCGGCGATGCCGCGCCGCTCGGCTTCGTCGAGATCCACGCCGAGAACTACATGGGCGCAGGCGGCCCGCCGCACGCCATGCTCGCGGCGTTGCGAGAACACTACGCGCTGTCGATCCACGGCGTCGGCCTGTCGATCGGCGCGATGCGACCGCTCGATCCGGACCACCTCGACCGCCTGACGGCCCTGTGCGCCCGCCATCCGCCGGCGAGCTTCTCGGAGCATCTCGCCTGGTCGTCGCACGACGACGTCTATTATAACGATCTGCTCCCCGTGCCCTACACGACGGAGACGCTCCATCATGTGTGCGAGCATGTCGACACCGTGCAGACCGCGCTGCGTCGCCAGATGCTGTTGGAGAATCCGTCGACCTACGTGCTGTTCGAGACGAGCACGATCGCCGAGACGGAGTTCCTGCGCGAGGTCGCGCGTCGTACCGGCTGCGGGCTCCTGCTCGACGTCAACAACGTCTTCGTCTCGGCCACCAATCACGGTACCGCGGCGGAGGCCTATCTGAGGGACTTCCCGCTGGAGCACGTGCAGGAGATCCATCTCGGCGGCCACGCCGAGACGACCGACGACACCGGCGCGCCGCTCTTGATCGACGCCCACGGCACGCCGGTCGCCGATCCGGTGTGGAGCCTCTACGCGCAGGTGATCGCCCGCACCGGACCGCTGCCGACCCTGATCGAGTGGGACAACGACGTCCCGGATTGGCCGGTGCTGCGCGCGCAAGCGGAGCGGGCGCGGGCGATGCTGACGCGCGCACGAGCTCGGAAGGACGCCGCATGAGCAGCGCCTCGTTCGCGGCCGCCCTGCTCGATCCGGACCGGCCGCTGCCGGCCGAAGTCACGTCGCACACGGCGCGGCATCCCGAGAAGCGCTTCGCGGTCTATCGCAACAACGTCACGGTCTCGCTGATCGAGGCGTTGCGGACGCGATTCCCGGCGACCGAGCGGATCGTCGGCGAGGCGTTCTTCGCGGCGATGGCGCGGGACTTCGTGCGGGCGCGGCCGCCGCGCTCGCCGCTGCTGATGCGTCACGGCGACGATTTCCCGGCTTTCGTGAGGGCATTTCCACCGGCGGCCGAAATGCCGTGGCTCGCCGACGTGGTGCGGCTCGAGGCGGCGCGCACCCGCGCCTATCACGCCGCCGACGCGGCGCCGCTCGGACTCGCCGACTTCGCCGCGATCGGCCCGGACCGGCTCGGCACCATGCAGGTGAAGCTGCACCCCTCGGCCGAAATCGTCCGCGCGAAAAGTCCCGTGGTGACGATCTGGGCCATGAACAGCGGCGAGGCACCGCTCGGTCCCGTCGACTTCGACACGGTCGAGGATGCGCTCGTCGTCCGCCCGCATCTCACCGTCGTGGTGCTGCGTCTGCCGCCCGGCGCCGCCGGCTTCCTCGGCGCGTTGCGCGAGAACGCCACGATCGCCTCCGCGCTCGGCGCCGCGCTCGCCGAGGTCGAGACCTTCGATGCCACCACCGCGCTCGCCCTGTTGATCGGCAGCGGGCTCGCGACTGCCCTCACCCCCGCCCCGGAGCCGCTGTCATGACCGACGCCACCCTGCCCCCGACCACCACCTCGCCGACCGTCGCCGCGACCCGAGGCATCACGGCGGCACTGGAGCGCATCCCCTACGCGCTGATCGCGCTCGTCGCGCGACTGTCCATCGCCGGCGTGTTCTGGCGCTCGGGCCAGACCAAGGTGTCGGGCTTCGGGCTCTCCGACTCGGCCGTCGACCTGTTCCGCGAGGAGTACCGGCTGCCGCTGGTCGACCCGGCGCTCGCCGCCACGGCGGCCGCGGTCGCCGAGCATCTGTTCCCGGTGCTGCTGGTGCTCGGCCTCGCGACGCGCCTCTCGGCGATGGCGCTGCTGATCATGACGCTGGTGATCCAGCTCCTGGTCTACCCCGACGCCTGGCCGACCCACGGCACCTGGGCCGCCTGCCTGCTGATCCTGATGACCCGCGGCGCCGGCGTGGTGTCGATCGATCACCTGATGGCACGGCGGTTCGGGACGGGTGGTCCCGCGTGACCCTCGGCCGTATCCCGGACAGAAAAAGCCTCGTCCGGTACCCTGGATTCCGGACGCGGTGCGTCGCACCGCGTCCGGAACACGAGGCCGATGGCGGCCTCAGTTCAGCTCGATCTTGGCGGCCGCGACGGCGCGCTTCATGCGGTCGAGGTCGCGCCTGATCTCGGCGGCGAACTCGGCGGGCGTGTTGCCGACGATCACGGCCTGCTGGGCGACGAGGCGGCTCTTCACCTCCTCGTGGCCGAGCGCCTTCACGGTCGCGGCGTGCAGCTTCGAGACGACGGCGGCCGGCGTCTTCTCCGGCACGACGATGCCGAAGAACGCCATCCAGCCGAGGTCGTCGAGGCCGAGCTCGGTGAAGGTCGGCACGTCGGGCAGCGCCGCGACGCGGCTCGGCCCCGACACGGCGAGCGCCCTCAGCTTGCCGGCCTGCACCATCGGCAGCGACGAGGGCAGGTTGTCGAACAGCACCTGAACCTGGCCTCCGACCGCGTCGTTGAGGGCCGGGCCGATGCCGCGATAGGGCACGTGGACGATGTCCGTGCCGGTGGCGAGCTTGAGCTGCTCGCCCATCAGATGCGACACCGAGCCGATGCCGGCCGAGGCGTAGGACAGCTTGCCGGGCTGCGCCTTGGCGAGCGCGACGAAACTCTTCATGTCGGTCGCCGGCACGGCCGGATTGATCGTCATGATGTTCGGCACCGCGGCGATGTTCGACACCGGAATCAGGCCGGTGAGCACGTCGTAGCCGAGCGACTTGTAGGCGGCCGGGTTGATGGCGAGCGTCGAGGCCGTGCCCATGCCGATCGTGTAGCCGTCGGGCTGCGCCTTGACGATCGCGGCCGTGCCGATGGTGCCGCCGGCACCGCCGCGGTTGTCGACCAGGACGGGCTGGCCGAGCTCCTGGCGCAGCCCCTCGGCGACGACCCGGCCGATCACGTCGGTCGAGCCGCCGGCCGCGAACGGCACGATCATGGTGACGGGACGGCTCGGCCAGACGTCATCGGCCGCAAGGGCCGAGGCGGGCAGCAGCGCGGCGGCGAGCCCGGACAGGACGAGGCGGCGCGAGACGGGCGAACAGGTCGGCATGGGAACATCCTTGTGATGGCGATGCGGGCAGGCGCGGCCCGGCTCCGATCCTGCCCCCGCCGGGGTGGCGACCCCGGCGGCACTCCGCCGCATGAAAGCGCCTTTTGATCTCCGAAACCATCCCCGGCCGGCGCCGCGACGGGAGTTGCGCCGCATAGCAGGGCGGCGTTAGGGGAACGACGATCACGAGGGCTCGCTCCATGCCGCTTCGCTCGCCGCCGCTTCGCTCGCCGCCTCACGGTCCGACCGCTCTTCACCGCTGCCGTCTCGCGGCCGCGACGCTCGCCCGCGTGCTCGCCGTAGTCCTCGGCGGCACGCTCTGGCTCGCCGGGCTCGGAGCGCCGGCCGCCGCCGAGAAGCCGGCGCTCGCGCCCGAGACGAAGAGCTGGTCGGTCGACGGCGACTTCGCCCGCAAGGCCGCCGACGAGACGCCGCGCACGCGCGCCCGCATGAACCTGTCGGGCGCCGCCTGCGCACCGACGCGGCCGCGCTTCGCCTCCTGCCTGATCGTCAACGACGAGAAGAAGTACGCGCAGTTCTTCTCGGTGAAGGACCGCACGTTGGCGCCCGGCGCCGTGATCCGCCTCGTCGGCAAGGACGTGAAGGGCGATCCCGACGCCGAGGGCGCCGCCTTCGCGGACCGCTTCTTCTACGTGATCGGCTCGCACGGCCGGCCGCGCCACGGCGACGGGGCCGGGCGCTCGCGCTTCGTGGTGCTGCGCTTCCCGGTCGACGCCCGCGGCCGCCCTGCGTTCGAGGTCTCCGAGGAGGAGCCGACCGGCGTCGAGGTCTCGAGCCGGCTCGGCGAGGCGATACGCGACGCCGCGGGCCTCGGCGCCTTCTACGACCAGCCGCTCGACCACAACGGCGTCAACATCGAAGGGATCGCGGTGAAGGACGGCCGCATGCATCTCGGTTTTCGCGGCCCCTCGGTCGACGGCGACGGCTTCGTCCTGAGCGTCGACGCGGACGCCGTGTTCACGCCCGACGAGCCGTTGCATCCGAAGGTGACGCGGCTGCGGCTCGGCAAGACCACCGGCATCCGCGATCTCGCCGCGGTCCGCGACGGGCTGATCGTGCTCACCGGCCCGGTCAACGAGCAGGCGGTGGTGCCGGCGCTGTGGCACTGGAACGACAAGAGCGGCGCCCTCACGCCGCTCGGCACCCTGACGCCGGCCAAGGGCCTGCCCGAGGACGCCAAGGCCGAGACCGTGCTGGTGCTGCAAGATGCGCCGAAGCGGCCCCTGCGCGTGCTGATCCTCTACGACGGCGCCGAGAACGGCGCCCCGACGGAGTACCGGGTGAAGCGGTGAGGGTTGTCGCTCGGGATTCGCCTGATCAGATCACCGTCATTCCGAGGCTCGCGCGGCAGCGCGCGAACCCGGAATCCAGCGGCACGCACCGAGATCGTGTCTGGATTCCGGGTTCGCGGCTTCGCCGCGCCCCGGAATGACTGCGACCAATCAGCCGAGTCCGGGCTCACTCGGCCAGCATCTCCTCGACGATCCGCGGGTTGCGGTCGACGAGCGCGAGCAGCACCCGGGCCGGCCCGTCCGGTGTCCGGCGTCCCTGCTCCCAGTTGCGCAGCGTCCCGATCGAAACTCCGATGCGAGCCGAGAACGCCTCCTGGGTCAGCCCGGTCTTTCGGCGGATGTCGTGAACATTGATGACATCCGGAACGTGCACGCGGACGCCCGGAACATCCTCCCCGCGCGCATGCGCGGCCGCTTCACGAAGCCCGCGCAGGATCCGTTCGGCCGCCTTGCTCATGTCCGCCTCCGCCGCCACGACCGCGCGATCTCTGCGGTCCACTGCTTGAACGCCGCGACCTCGGCAGCCGAGAAATTCGCCCGTTCGCCCTTGCTCAGCACGGCAATCAAGTAGACCGGTGCATCGGAACCAAAATACGCCGTCACGACCCGATAGCCCCCGCTCTTTCCTTTGCCGCGGCCGGCGATACGCACCTTGCGGACGCCGCCGGAGCCGCGAATCTCGTCACCGCGCAGGGGATCGGCGGCGATCGTGTCGACGATCGCTCGCCGTTCGTCGTCCGACAGCCCGACCGCTTCCGCGTCGCGGATGAACTGCGGCATCTCGGCGACGACATGCAGCGGCCGGGTCATCGGTCATATACGCCATTGGCGCAGTCGGTCAACGGGGAAGAACGGCCCCGCCCTACCCCAGATTCAGCTCCTTGAAGAAGTCGTTCCCCTTGTCGTCGACGACGATGAAGGCGGGGAAATCCTCGACCTCGATGCGCCAGATCGCTTCCATGCCGAGCTCGGGATATTCCAGCACCTCGACCTTCTTGATGCAGTACTCGGCGAGGTTCGCGGCGGCGCCGCCGATCGAGGCGAGATAGAAGCCGCCGTATTTCTGGCAGGCCTCGCGCACCGAAGGCGAGCGGTTGCCCTTGGCGACCGTGATCAGCGAGCCGCCGGCCGCCTGGAAGTCGGCGACGTAGGAATCCATGCGGCCCGCCGTGGTCGGGCCGAAGGCGCCCGAGGCGTAGCCCTCCGGCGTCTTGGCGGGACCGGCGTAATAGATCGGGTGGTTCTTGACGTAGTCGGGCAGGCCCTGGCCGCTCTCCAGCCGCTCGCGCAGCTTGGCGTGGGCGAGATCGCGGGCGACGATCATCGGGCCCGAGAGCTTGCACAGCGTCTTGATCGGATGCTTGGTCAGCTCGGCGAGGATCTCCTTCATCGGCTTGCGCAGGTCGATATGCACGACCTTGCCGCCGAGCTTGTGGAGATCGATCTCCGGCATGTACTGGGCCGGGTTGTGCTCCAGCTCCTCCAGGAACACGCCCTCCGGCGTGATCTTGCCGACCGCCTGGCGATCGGCCGAGCACGACACGCCGATGCCGATCGGCAGCGAGGCGCCGTGGCGCGGCAGCCTTATCACCCGCACGTCGTGACAGAAGTACTTCCCGCCGAACTGCGCGCCGACACCGAGATCCTGGGTGAGCTTCAGGATCTCCGCCTCCATGTTCAGATCCCGGAAGGCGTGGCCGTCCTCCGAGCCTTCGGTCGGCAGGCCGTCGAGATACTTCACGGACGCGAGCTTGACCGTCTTCATGGTCAGCTCCGCCGAGGTGCCGCCGATCACGATCGCCAGGTGATAGGGCGGACAGGCCGCGGTGCCGAGCGAGAGAATCTTGTCCTTCAGGAAGGCGACCAGCCGATCGTGGGTCAGGATCGAGGGCGTGCCCTGGTAGAGATAGGACTTGTTGGCCGAGCCGCCGCCCTTGGCGATGAACAGGAACTTGTAGGCGAGCTCGTCGCCATGCGTGTCGGCCGCGATCTCGATCTGGGCCGGCAGGTTGTTCCGCGTGTTCTTCTCCTCGAACATCGAGATCGGCGCGAGCTGCGAGTAGCGCAGGTTCCGCTTCAGATAAGCGTCGCGGGCGCCCTCGGCGAGCGCCGCCTCGTCGTCGCCCTCGGTCCACACCCGCCGGCCCTTCTTGCCGGAGATGATCACGGTCCCGGTGTCCTGGCACATCGGCAGCACGCCGCCGGCCGCGATGTTGGCGTTCTTGAGGAAGTCGAAGGCGACGAACTTGTCGTTCGCGGACGCCTCGGGATCCTCGATGATGGCGCGCAGCTGCTTGAGATGCGCCGGGCGCAGCAGATGGCTGATGTCGCCATAGGCGGCCTCGGCCAGCGCCTTCAGGGCGGCGGGCTCGACGACGAGGAAGTCGCGGCCGAACGCCTTCTCCACCCGCACCCCCTCGCCGGTGATCTTGCGATAGGGCGTCGCGTCCTTGCCGAGCGGGAACAGCGGCGAATGCTTGAAGGG
Organism: Rhodoplanes azumiensis; assembly: GCF_042682915.1. Lineage (NCBI taxonomy): Bacteria > Pseudomonadati > Pseudomonadota > Alphaproteobacteria > Hyphomicrobiales > Nitrobacteraceae > Rhodoplanes > Rhodoplanes azumiensis. The sequence continues at coordinate 111,025 of NZ_JBHUIW010000018.1, forward strand.
CGGAAGGATGGTGGCGGGCGCGTTCATGGCGAAGGATCCTGGCTCGTGTCCTGGCTCGGTGCGCGGGATGGCCGCTTATAGAACGATTACAGGATTTGGGGGAGAGGCGCGCCCACTAGCGTGGCTGGCATGTCGCACCAAGTCGGGCAGAACCGGATCGTCACCGGCAAACCGAACGCGTAACTATGGCGTCGGAGTGTCGGGAGTGCACCCCGGCCCACTCAGGGTGACTAGAAGCGAGCTCAGTCACGTGACCAACCCTGACATAGGAGATCACGGATGCCAGGGATTCTCGTACTGAAGAACAACGCCCTTGTTATCCCAAAAGGCGGCTTTCAAATCTCGCTTTATGGTGAAAGCACCATTCAAGTCCACATCGAGTACGATGTATGCCCCACATGGCTTGAGATATCAGCTAAACACCTGAATGAAGCAAAAACTTACTACAATAAAGCCATCAACATTGATAGCTTCAAGGATAAACGCAAAGCAGAGAATATCGAATTTAGCTTTCGAGCATCAATGCAGGCAATAATAGCCACGACTATCGCTTTTGATGCGCTCTACTCCAACCTCCGCGCACGAATGATTTTGCCTGTCGAACTTCTCACATCTTGGAAAAAGAATGGAACCGCTCGTTACGCAACAGTTTCGGAGATAATTCGACGCGCCTTGAATCTTGGGAACGATTGCTCACAATCGCTTCGCGAGCAACTTAAGGAATTTTATCGGTTTCGAGATGCTGCCGTGCATCCAAGAGGAACCTCCACTCCGCCGGTTTTATTCGCGGAGATCGACGCTTTGGTAGAGCAGCGCTACGTTGAATTCAGATACGACAACGCTCATCAAGCAGTCAAAGCAGCAACCCAGATAGTGCACGACCTCGCAAATAAGGGAAAACCTGCGAACCGCGAATTAGACCACTATATAGCTAGCTTATCACCGAGAATAGAGCTACTTCGAAAAGATTGCGGGCTCTTTGAAGAACCCGCAACCTAAATCTCAATTCACGGCGAAGCAGTACAACAGCCCGTCGCCGCCGGTGGAGCGCAGGTCCGCCTGGGTGCAGCCGCCGCCAGGGCCGCGCGAGGGGTGCGAGGCGTTCCACGACTTCGCCGGCGCCGAGTCGTCGAGGCCGGTGCGGTCGGAGTGGCCGACCATGGCGGCGCCCGTCGTGCTGCTCGTCCAGTTGCGGCAGGTGCGGTCCTCGCCGGGCGGGAAGGCGCGGCCGTCGGCCTGCGAGCCGGTGAGGATGTCGTGCCGGTTCGGCGTGTCGCCGCGGCCGTTGATCACCTCGCCCGTCTCGCTCAGCGCCGTCTGCTTGGTGAGGTTGTTGCCCGCCGAGTGCAGGTCGTCGACGTCCTTGGCGATGACGACGCCCTTGGCGTTGCTCCAGGGGCCGCGGCCGATGCGGTCGCGGGCGTTGACGGCCGGGGCGCCGTCGGCCGCCTGGGTCGACAGATACGCCCGCCAGGTCTTGCCGCCCGCCCCCGCCGCTTGCGCGAGCGTCTGGCAATGGCGGTCGGCGCCGGCGAGGCCGCCGAGATCACCGCCCTTGCCCGGTCCCTGGCTGGTGACGAAGAAGGTCATCGCACCGGCCTGCTGGGCGACGGCGGGCGCCGAGACCGCGATGCCGCCGACGAGCGCGAGCGCGGCGGCGACGATCCGGATCCCGTCACCCGAGACGGCCCTCCACGACGAGACAGTCCACGACGAGACAGTCCACGACGAAGCAGTCCTCATGGGCAGTCCTCCCTGTTGGTTTCTTCTGTCGGGCGGACCGGCGGCGGCCGGTCGCCCGTAACGAGGCCGGCCGCCGGACCACTCAGGCGCCGAGCGGGGCGCGATAGTCGGCGTCGGCGACCGGCTCCATCCAGTCGACGTGCTTGTTGTCGGTGTCGGCCTCGTGCATCGCCAGGTGCTCCATGGCGACGTCGAGGGCGGCGCCGTGCCAGTGCTTCTCGCCGGGCGGGATCCACACGACGTCGCCGGCCCGCACCTCGCGCACCGGCCCGCCCCAGGTCTGCACCCGGCCCTTGCCGGCGACGATCACCAGGGTCTGGCCGAGCGGATGGGTGTGCCAATTGGTGCGGGCGGAGGGCTCGAACCGCACCCAGGCGGAGCGGATGCGGGCCGGCGGCGGCGCCTCGACCACCGGATCCTGCCAGACGGTTCCGGTGAACCAGTCCGGGTTCGCCCGCCGCGAGGGCACGCTGCCGCAGGGCTGAATGTCCATTGTTCTCGTTCTCCCGATCGTCGACACGAGGTCGTCCCGACGCGCCGGCATCGGCGCTGTCGGGCGCACTATACGGCGTCCGCCGGCGCGGCGACGAGGGCATGCAAGGTCGGGAACCGGGCGGAACCGCGACGGCGGCCTCCGGTTGAACAGACGGGGGATGCGCGACCGGAGATGCCCGCATGGCCCACCCGCCGCGACGACCGAACGGCCCCGGCCCTCACCTCGCCGGGGCGGCGCTGATCGGGAGCACGCTCGCCGTGGTGGCGGTCACGGGCTTCGCCGTGATCACCGACACACCGGCGGAGGGGCTGCTGCTGGTTGCCGAATCGGGATTCGGCGCCGGGCTTCTGGGGCTGGGCTTGGCGGGGCTGTTCACCTGTGCGGCGTTCGCCACCAGCTTCACGGCCCCGCTGGAGACCCCGCGGGGCGGCAGCGCGCGACCGCTCCCGGCGCGCGTCCGGATCCGGAGAATCGGCGGACGGCGATGAGACGGGCTGCGGGACGGGCGCGGACACCGGGCCGCCGAGGTCGTCACTTCATCGTGGCGGGATCGAGCGCGGCCTGCGGGCGGGAGGCCTGCCACTTCGTCTTGTAGAGGCCGCGCAACGTCAGCGGGCCCCACTTGATTTCGGACACGCGCCAAGCCGTGCCGACCTTCATCAGCTCGACCGTGACGGTCTCCGGCTTGCCGAAGTTGGAGAACGACACGGTGCCCACCGCCTTCGCCGGACCGGCCTCCTTCACGTCGATCTTGAGGTCGGCGATGTCCCAGGCGTCGCGGCCGACGAACGGGTCGCTGCCGAGCACCAGGCCGGCGCCGGGCCGGGCCACGGCGTCGCCGTCCTCGAGGATCACCGAGGCGAGCCCGTGCGAGAAGTAACGCTTCACCGCCTCGGGCGAGTCGAGCGCCACGCCCTTCGCGGCCTGGGTCGAGTTGCCCACATAGGATTGGTAGATGCCCGACAGGAAGGTCTTGGCCGAAGGCTCGGTCTCGCGCGCCGCCGCCGGACCGACCGGCAGAGCGAGGGCCGCCGCGACCAGGACAGCGGTCAGCACGGCGCAACGCCGCGACAGGGTTCGGACGGACATGGTGACGGCTCCCAGAAGACGAACTGCTCGACGCGCTGTGCCTGTGGACGTGTGTTCTAGACGTGTGCCTGTGACCGGCATTTGTCGTGTTGGTCGGTCGGACCGGTGACCCGGTTCGGTTCGACGTGCGCTACAAAACCCGCGAAACACTAAAAAGTTGCTCCGAACGGGCTAGCTGGCCGATCACGAGTTCGGGAGGTGGTGAATCGTCCCCGATGCACCCTCGGCGGAGCGCCGGCCGCTGTTGCCGGAGGGCGACAACCGGGCGGAATCGGCCGGCCCCGGTTGCCGGAGGGCGGCGTGCCGTGGGATCGTGCCGATCGGATTCCGGCTCGGCCCCTGCGCCGGTCGAGACGACTCGAATCGAGGTCAGCGATGCGCAAAGGTCTCCTCGCCGCCCTGCTGTTGCTGCCGTTCGCCGCGGCGCCGGCGGCGGCCGGCTTTCTCGACGTCCCGCCCTTCAAGGGCAACGACACCGGCGGCATCATCGCCTGGTCGCCGGCGATCGCGCACACCTACCGGGACATCGCCGCGGCGCATTGCGCGACCTGGTACAAGGCCGCCCGGATCACCAGCGTCCACAAGCGCTACGGCGACTACGTCTCGTTCGAGTGCCACTTCCCCAAGGGTTACGACCCGCGCAAGTGGATGGTCTACGGCCCGCCGGTGCGCGCCCTCAACTGATCGGGGCCGCGCCGGCACGCCGCGCCCGCGGAACAAGGCGAGAACCTCGCTCGGCGCGCCGTACCCATCCGGCCATACTGCTCCCATAATCCTCGGCTTTGTGACCGGCGTGTCCTTGGCCCGCCGGGCCGCATCGGATAAACGAGATTTTTCCGCGTCGCGTGCCGGCTCGGCCGGGCTCGAAAGAGCCGGGTGTCGGCAGATGGCGACCGCGGGGCGGGCGGGTTCGGCGAGAGGGAAGCGGCCTTGAACGACGACAATCCCGACCGGCTGCGGCGCGTCTCGCTCCTGGAGCGCCTGCGGCGCTTCATGCTCGACCTCGATTCGCGGCTCGATTTCGGGCTCTTCAAGGGGTTTCGCTGGTCGCGCGAGATCGTCGAGCGGTTCGTGGTGTTCATGGACCGCTTCTATGTCGGTGGCTGGCGGCGCTGGCTGCTGGTCGAGCCGACCTCGGAGGCGCTGACCCTCGGCCTCGTCGGCCTCGTGCTGATGCTGGCGCTCGCGATTCCCGCCTTCAACGAGACCTCCGACGAGGATTGGCTGAAGAAGTCCGAGCTCGCCGTCGTCTTCCTCGACCGCTACGGCAACGAGGTCGGCGCCCGCGGCATCAAGCACAACGACTCGGTGCCGCTCGAGGACTTCCCGGACCACCTGATCAAGGCCGTGCTGGCCACCGAGGACCGGCGCTTCTACGAGCATTTCGGCATCGACGTCGCCGGCACGCTGCGCGCCGTCGTCACCAATGCGCGGGCCGGCGGCGTCGTCCAAGGCGGCTCCTCGCTCAGCCAGCAGCTCGCCAAGAACCTGTTCCTGTCGAACGAGCGCACCATCGAGCGCAAGGTCAAGGAGGCGTTCCTGGCGATGTGGCTGGAGAGCCGCCTGACCAAGAACGAGATCCTCAAGCTCTATCTCGACCGCGCCTACATGGGCGGCGGCACCTACGGGGTGGACGCCGCGGCGCAGTACTATTTCGGCAAGTCGGCCCGCGACGTGACCTTGCCCGAGGCGGCCATGCTGGCCGGCCTGTTCAAGGCGCCGACCAAGTTCGCCCCGCACATCAACCTGCCGGCGGCGCGCGCCCGCGCCAACGTGGTGCTCGACAACCTGGTCGAGGCCGGCTTCATGACCGACGGCCAGGTGTTCGGCGCCCGCCGCAACCCGGCCAAGACCATCGACCGCCGCGACGAGAGCGCCCCCAACTACTATCTCGACTTCGCCTTCGAGGAGATGCGCAAGCTCGTCGACAAGCTGCCGAAGTCGATCAGCGAGCGCGCCTTCGTGGTGCGCACCGCCCTCGATCCCGGCCTGCAGCAGGTCGCCGAGAAGGCGATCGAGGACGCCATCAAGCAGTACGGCCGCGACTACCACGCCAAGCAGGCGGCGACCGCGGTGGCCGATCTCGACGGCGGCATCAGGGCGATCGTCGGCGGCGTCGACTACGGCGAGAGCCAGTTCAACCGCGCCACCGACGCGCTGCGCCAGCCGGGCTCCTCGTTCAAGCCCTATGTCTACGCGACCGCCCTGATGTCCGGGCTGAAGACCAACAGCCAGGTGATCGACGGCCCGATCTGCGTCGGCAACTGGTGCCCGAAGAACTATTCGGGCGGCTTCTCCGGCGCCACCACGATGGTCTCGGCGCTGACCCGCTCGCTCAACACCGTGGCGGTGTGGCTGACCCGCAAGGCCGGCAACGGCAACGACCGCGCCGGCCGCAACAAGGTGGTGGCGCTCGCCAAGGCGATGGGCCTGACGACCCCGCTCACCGACACGCCGTCGCTGCCGATCGGCGCCGGCGAGGTCCGGGTGTTCGAGCACACGGTCGCCTACGCGACCTTCCCGAACGGCGGCAAGGCGGTGCGGCCGCACGCCGTGCTCGAGGTGCGCACCGGCATGGGCGAGACCATCTGGCGCTTCGACCGCGACGGCCCGCAACCGCGCGAGGTGATGTCGCCGCAGGTCGCCGCCGACATGAACTTCATGATGAACAAGGTGGTCGAGGAGGGCACGGCGCGCCGCGCCATCCTCAACGGCATCAAGGCGGCCGGCAAGACCGGCACCACCAACGCCTACCGGGACGCCTGGTTCGTCGGCTTCACGGGTAACTTCGTCTGCGGCGTGTGGTTCGGCAACGACGACTACTCGCCGCTCAACCGCATGACCGGCGGCTCGATGCCGGCCATGGTGTGGCACACCATCATGGAATACGCCCACCAGGGCATCGAGCTGAAGAACATCCCCGGCCTGCCGCCCAACCCGGCCCAGATCGGCCCGCGCATCGCCGAGGGCGGCAGCGACGTGCCGCGGCCCGCGATGCTCTCCAGCAAGGGCGCCCAGTCGCTGGTGCGCATCGAGCGCCTGCTCGACGAGGCGGCCCGCGCCGCCGCGGTGGCGACCACCCCGAAGCTCGGCCCGCAGACGGAAGCCCCGGCGCGCGTCCCGGGCGCGACGGCCGCGGCCGGGCCGATCCTGCCCGCCGTGCGGCGGGATTAGACCCGCGGTCGAGCGATCCGGCCGTGACAGACCTCGGGCAGGGCCCCTTCGGCGAATCCGGGAGTGGTTGGTCGCTCACCCCGTGTGAACGACCTCCGCCAGCGTCATGCGCGGGCTTGACCCGCGCATCCATCCGGAGAAAACGTCTTTGCGAAGCGATGGATCGCCGGGTCGAGCCCGGCGACGACACGGTGGCTCGGACGGCGCGTGTCGTCGTCCCGGCGTCGGTGAGGCATCGCGCGACCCGTGATCGGACACTCCCGTGCGGCTGCTGATCGGTGCTCTTCTGTCCCTGGTGGTCGCGGCGGCGATCGGGCTCGGCTCGACCTGGCTGGCGCTGACCCGCGGCGTCGCCTTCGGCGGCGTGACGCTCGGCGCCTGGACGGCCTATCCGCGCGCCGGCAGCGCCGAGATCGATCCCTATGCGCGCGCCTCGGTGTCGCGCGGCGGCCTGCTGCCGGTCGGCCTCGGCGACGGCGTCGCCTTCATCGCCGAGAAGGACGACAAGGGCCGCCCGTTCGACGGCCGCTGCGAGGTCCGCCTCTCCGGTGTCACCCCGCAGGCCCGGTTCTTCACCCTGACCCTCTATCGGCCGGACGGCGCCCTGGTCGCCAACTCGCTCGGCCGCAGCGGCTTCACCAGCCAGGAGCTGGTCCGCCGCAGCGACGGCTCCTTCGAGATCGTGATCGCGCCGCGCGCCCGCCCCGGCAACTGGCTGCCGACCGGTGGGGTCGAGCGCTATCTCCTGGTGCTGCGCCTCTACGACACCCCGGTCGGCATCGCGACGCGGGCCGAGCGCGAGGCGCCGATGCCGTCCATCGTGGCGACGGAGGCCTGCTCGTGATCCGTTGGCTCCTGTGGCTGCTCGCCGGCCTGATCCTCGGCGGCATCGTCCACTTCGTCACGGTGCTGTGGCTGCCCAAGGCGGCGACCCGCGACGCCTATGCACGGCTGGAGCCGGTGACACCGGTCAACGGCTTCGTGCTGCTCGGCGAGCCGACCCCCGAGAAGGCGCCGGTGCCGTTCATGGACCCGGCCTTCGCGGCCTCGGTGTGCCGCTACGATCTCGGCCCCGGCGCCATCAAGCTGACCGCGCCGGTGAGCCAAGCCTACACCTCGGTCACCTTCTACACCCGCACCGGCGTCGCCTATTACGCCATCAACGACCGCGCCGCCGGCCGCCGGGTGATCGAGCTCGACCTGATGACCACCAAGCAGCGCGACGCCCTGCCGACCGAGGAGGACGTCACGGCGGCCGACCGGCTGATCGTCGAATCGCCGACCCAGACCGGCCTGATCGTGGTGCGGGCGCTCGCCCCCGAGCCGGGCCTGCGGCCGATGGCCGAGGCCGCCGTCTCGGCCGCGAAGTGCACCCCCCTGCCGCCGCCCTGAGGCGGGTGGTCACCTCTCCCGACCGGCCTCAAGCCGGCAGGCTCTCCGGGTCGCCGCTGATCGGGGCACCGATCAGCGCCGCGAAGAAGTTGCCGGGCCGCGCCGGCATCGGGTCGAAGACCAGCTCCTCGGGATCGCGGGTCAGCCGGATTGCAGTCGTCCCCGCCGCCTGCTCGACGAAGCTGTCGAGATGGGTTCGGTTCTGGGTCCGCAGATCCCACACGGCGTCGTCGCCCTCGCCGAGTGCCTCGCGGAAGCCCACCGCCGTGCCGTTGGTCGCCATGTAGTCGCTGAGGCGGCGGAACAGCTTGGGCAAGATCGGCACCTCGTCCATGATCACGGCGAGGCTGGTGGCATCGAACCCGGCCGTTGTGGCGTCCTCGGCCCACAGGCCGCGCTGCGCGGCGCGGGCGGCGCGGACCTCCGCGGTGAGGCGGTTGCGCAGGTCGGCGAACAGACCCTCGTAATAGGTCGGATAAGCGAGGCCCTCGGCCAGGGCGAAATGGTTGTAGCTGGCGGCGAGACGGTCGGCGTCCAGGAACACGTCGGCCCCGTCCGGGTCGGGCGTATCGCCGGCGAACAGGAAGGCGACCGGCCGCCCGTACTTGTCCTTCTGCCGGGTCAGGATGTGGCCCCGGGTGCCGTCGTCGGCGGCGACCACGGTCGTCTGGGTGGTGTTCCAGCGGACGTTCCGGATGCCGATGAATTCCAGCAGCCGGTCGCGCGCCCGGTGGGCGAGCCCGAGCGGCTGATGGCGTGCCGCATAGTGCGTCTCCAGCGCGTCGATCGCCTCGAGGCGGAGCTGCGCGGAGGGCCGCGGCCGCGGCTCACGTGGGCCGCCGGGCAAGGCATGCACAAGGCTCGGATCGTCCGGGAAGAACCTGACCGAGTCGCCGTCTGGCGACAGGCCCACGACCCGGAACGCTCCCTTGATGGACTTGAACGGCACTTGATCCTCCGTCGCCCGGACCGCCCCGCCGCAACACTTCGATGGTAGGTCGCTCCGCATCGCCGTGTCACGCACGTTACCCGCATGACGAGCCCGGCCATCGTTCACAACTTCGTAGTGTCATGATCGAGCCCAGGCCGCGGGCGGCCCGGCCGACCTGCCGAGCTCGAAAGAAAACGGCCGGGGCCTTTCGGTCCCGGCCGTCGGTCGCGGCCGCATCTCCGGGGGAGAACCGCGCGATTACTGCGCGTACCAGCCGCCGTCCATGTTGATGGCGGCGCCACGCAGCTGCGAGGCGGCGTCCGAGCACATGAACACGGCGAGCTCGCCGAGCTGATCCGGGGTGACGAACTGCTTGGAGGGCTGCTTCTCGGTGAGCAGGCGGCGGCCCGCCTCCTCGTTGCTGATGCTCTCGCGCTCGGCCCAGGCGTCGATCTGCTTCTGCACCAGGGGCGTGAGCACCCAGCCGGGGCAGATGGCGTTGCAGGTGATGCCGGTCTCGGCGTTCTCCAGCGCCACCACCTTGGTGAGGCCGACGAGGCCGTGCTTGGCCGACACATAGGCCGCCTTGTTGATCGAGGCGACGAGGCCGTGCACCGAGGCGATGTTGATGATGCGGCCCCAGTTGCGCTCCTTCATCTGCGGCACCACCGCCTTGATGGCGTAGAAGGCGGCCGACAGATTGATCGCGAGGACCAGCTCCCACTTGTCGTCCGGGAAGTCCTGCACGGGCGACACCACCTGGATGCCGGCGTTGTTGACCAGGATGTCGACCTTGCCGAGCGCCGCGGTGGCGCTCTCGATCAGCCCCTTGGTCTCGGCCGGCTTGGAGAGGTCGGCGCCGCTGTAGGCGGTCTTGACGCCGAACTCGCTCGCGATGCCGGCCTTGATCTTCTCGATCTCGGCGGGATCGCCGAAGCCGTTCAGCATGATGTCGGCGCCCTTGGCGGCGAGCGCCCGGGCGACGCCCAGGCCGATGCCGCTGGTCGAGCCGGTCACGACGGCGACTTTACCCTTCAACATGAGATTCTCCTCGGGTCTTCGGTATTCGCGTCTTCGATGCTCTCGGCCGCGGCGTGGACCGCCTGCGGTCGCCTCGACCCGGCCACGATCGGCGCACGGCGTCGGGGGCCGGGTCGGAAACGGAGAAGGCCGGGCGGCCGCAGCCGCCCGGCGGTGCCGGGCTCAGACGAGGCCGGTCAGATAGTACAGCGCGATGACCACGAACACACTGCTCGTCTTGATCACCGTGATGGCGAAGATGTCCTTGTAGGACTGGCGGTGCGTGAGGCCGGTGACGTTGAGCAGCGTGATCACGGCGCCGTTGTGGGGCAGCGTGTCCATGCCGCCGGACGCCATCGAGGCCACCCGGTGCAGTACCTCGAGCGGGATGTGGCGGCGTTCGCCATGGCGACGAACTGATCGGCCATCGCGGCGAGCGCGATCGACATGCCGCCCGACGCCGAGCCGGTGATGCCGGCCAGCACCGTCACCGAGATGGCGATGTTGACGAGCGGGTTCGGGATCGCGGTCAGGGCGTCGCGGATGAAGATGAAGCCCGGCAGCGCCGCGATGACGGCACCGAAGCCGTATTCGGAGGCGGTGTTGAGCGAGGCGAGCAGCGAGCCGGCGACGGCCTGCTGGCTGCCGGCCGCGAACTTGGCCGTCACGGCCCGCCAGGCGGTGACCACGACGAACACGATGCCGAGGATCAGGGCGCCCTCGACGGCCCAGATGGCGGCGACCGAGGCCGTCTGCTGGATGACCTTCGAGCCGCCAGGGATCAGCGCGACCTCGACGGTGGCCGGGAAGAACCGCTTGATGAGGTCGGTGAAGATGAAGTTCATCACCAGCACGAGGACGAGGGGCGTCATCGCGAGGATCGGATTCGGCAGCTTCTCGGTGGCGATCGGCTCCGGCTCGTTGATGTGGCCGGTCCCGTAGCCCTCGCCCGCCTTGAGGGCGGCGCGGCGGCGCCATTCCAGATAGATCAGGCCGACGGTCAGGATGAACAGGCCGCCGAAGGTGCCGAGGATCGGGGCCGCCCAGGTGGTCGTCTTGAAGAAGGTGGTCGGGATGATGTTCTGGATTTGCGGCGTGCCGGGGAACGAATCCATGGTCGCCGTGAAGGCGCCGAGCGCGATGGTGCCCGGGATCAGGCGTTTCGGAATGTCGCTCTGGCGGAACATCTCGGCCGCGAACGGATAGACCGCGAACACCACGACGAACAGCGAGACGCCGCCGTAGGTGAGCAGGCAGCACACCGCGACGATCGACACCATGGCGCGTTCGCGGCCGATCACGCCGATGACGGCGGAGACGATCGAGCGCGAGAAGCCGGACAGCTCGATCACCTTGCCGAACACGGCGCCGAGCAGGAACACCGGGAAGTACAGCTTCACGAAGACGACCATGCGCTCCATGAAGAGACCGGTGAAGATCGGCGGCACGGCGGCCGGGTCGGTGAGCAGCACGGCACCCATCGCTGCAATGGGCGCGAACAGGATGACGCTGTAGCCCCGATAGGCGACGAACATCAGGAAGCCGAGCGCAGCGAGACAGATCAGAAAACTCATGGGCAGGCACTCCCAAGGTATTGGGGACGTTCTGGCGCTCGCGGAGGTTCTACTACTTCAGGACGGCGCCTCGACTGTCTATGGCGGGTCGTTTTACTGTGCACCATCCGCTCTTTATTGTATTGGATAGAAAAGACAGAGCTTGCGGCGCGTACCCGCCTGTAGGCGCGCCCCGGCCCAGCGACGTTGACTTTTGTCAAACGGCTCCGGCCGCTAGGTATTAGGCCTATTACGCGCCACTACGACTTGGCTTTTTATTTCAGACGATTGCCGCGCCGCATCAAGGTTGCATGACGGTCGCGAATCCCCGTCCGGTAGCGAACAAAGAAACAGCATTGCGCGCGCCTCGGCATCGCCGGCAATTTTCCTCCATTGTGACAATCGTTAGAAAATTTCGCGAGCCGGCGAAACGGCGACGCCCCCCGAGCCGCGCCGCCGGGTATGGCCGGCGCGTTCGACTTGAAGGAGAATCGGGTGTTGTCGTGCTCCTGACGTAGCGCTACGACATAGGTGTATTACCGATGCGTTCGCGCCGAGGCGGTCGCATAAGACCGCGTTCGCCATCGCCGCGGCCCCCCTCCTCGCGCCGCCGCATGGACATCGCCCGAACCACGAGTGTCCTGATGAAACCTCATCTGAAACCGGAAGACGCCGCCAAGCTCATCCCGGACGGCGCGCGCCTGATGATCGGCGGCTTCATGGGCGTCGGCTCGCCCCATCGGCTGCTCGACGCGCTGGCCCAGTCGGGCAAGCGCAACCTCACCGTGATCGCCAACGACACCGCGCGCCCCGGCGTCGACATCGGCAAGCTGGTCCGCGCCGGCTGCATCAAGAAGCTGATCGCCTCGCATATCGGTCTCAATCCCGAGACCCAGAAGGCGATGATCGCCGGCGAGATGGAGGTCGAGCTGGTGCCGCAGGGCACGCTCGTCGAGCGGATCCGGGCCGGCGGCTACGGGCTGGGCGGCGTGCTCACCAAGACCGGTCTCGGCACCATCGCGGCCGAGGGCCAGCAGACGGTCGAGATCGACGGCGAAGAGTGGCTGCTGGCCAAGCCGCTGAAGGCCGACTTCGCCCTGATCGCCGCCGACCAGGCCGACTACTCGGGCAACCTCCAGTACCAGCTCACCGCGACGAACTTCAATCCGATCATGGCGCTGGCCGCCGAGACGGTGATCTGCGAGCCGCGCGAGATCCTGCCCGTCGGCATGATCTCCCCCGACGTCGTCAAGACGCCCGGTGTCGTGGTCGACTATCTGATCGAGAGGGCCGCCTGATGAAACCCGAAGAGATCATCCAGCGCCGAGTCGCCCGCGAGCTGAAGCCGAACAGCCTCGTCAACCTCGGCATCGGCCTGCCGACCGGCGTCGCCAAGTACATCGACGAGCACGCCAACGTGCTGTTCGAGTCCGAGAACGGCATCGTCGGGCTGGCCGCCAAGCCGCCCGAGGGCATGGACGACCCCGACCTCACCGACGCCGGCGGCGGCACCGTCTCGGCCGTGCCGGGCGCGGCGACCATCGACAGCGCGTACTCGTTCGGCCTGATCCGCGGCGGCCATCTCGACGCCACGGTGCTCGGCGCCCTCGAGGTCGACGAGAAGGGCATGCTCGCCAACTGGGTGGTGCCCGGCAAGATGGTGCCCGGCATGGGCGGCGCCATGGACCTCGTGACCGGCGCCCGCCGCGTCATCGTCGCCATGAACCACACGGCGAAGGGCGCGCCCAAGATCGTGCCGAAATGCACGCTGCCGCTCACCTCGATCCGCCGCATCAGCCTGATCGTGACCGACATGGCCGTGATCGAGCCGACCGACGCGGGCCTGGTGCTGCGCGAGCGCGCGCCCGGCGTGACGGTCGAGCAGATCGTCGCCGCCACCTCGGCCAAGCTGATCGTCGAAGGCGAGGTTCCGGAGATGGATCTCGGCGTGGCCGCCGTGGCGGCGGCCTGACGACCGCACCACCGACAGAGAAGACGTCCAAGGAACGAGAGCCGGCGGAGAGGCCCCTCCCCACCGGCTCTTTTTTGTTTGGGTATGGACGCCGTCATTCCGGGGCGCGCCGACGGCGTGAACCCGGAATCCAGCGGCGAACTCCAGCTGTTAGGCTGGATTCCGGGTTCGGCGCTATGCGCCGCCCCGGAATGACCGAGCAATGCCCCCGCCTGCGCGGACGAGAACGATCGAGAGGCCGTGGCCTCTCCTCTACTCGGCGGCGCTCTTCTGGGCCCAGCCGACATTGCCGGCGCCCTTGAGGCCGAGGATCTGGCGCGCCTCGGCCGGCGTCGCCACCGGGATGCTGAGCGCCTGCGCGATCGTCACGATCCGCTCGACCTGCTCGGCGCTCGACTTGGCCAGCACCTTCGGGGCGAGATAGAGATTGTCCTCGAGGCCGACCCGGACGTTGCCGCCCATGCCCATGGCGGTCGCCATCATGGGAAGCTGCGCCCGGCCCGCCGCGGAGAGCGACCAGGTGAAGTTCCTCTCGCCGATCATCCGGCAGGCCGACTCGTACAGGAACACGAGATTGCCGACACTGGCCTGCATGCCGCCCAGAATGCCCAACACGAACTGGATGTGGATCGGCGCCTTCAGCACGCCGGTCGTGAGCAGGAACTGGACGTTCGACAGCATGCCGGCGTCGTAGACCTCGAGCTCCGGCTTGGTTCCGGCCGCGGTCATGAACGTGGCGAACTCGGCGAGCGTCTTGAAGGTGTTCGGGAAGATCCAGTCCTCTGTCGCCTGCAGGAAGGGGATCTCCCAGTCGAAGCGCGGCTCCTTGATCTTCTGCGCGAGCGGATGGATCGCGAAGTTCATCGAGCCGGTGTTGAGCGAGGCCAATTCCGGCTTCAGGAGCGCGACCGAGCGGGCACGCTCGGCGACCGTCATCTCCTTGGAGCCGCCCGTGGTGATGCAGATCGCCGCGTCGGTCGCGGCGCTGATCTTGCGCACGATCTCCTCGTAGAGCTTCGGATCAGCCGACGGCTTGCCGGTCCGCGGGTCGCGCGCATGCACGTGGACGAGCGCGGCGCCGGCCTCGGCGGCGAGGATCGCGTCGGCCGCGATCTCGTCGGGCGTCAGCGGCAGATAGGGCGACAGGCTGGGGGTGTGCACGGATCCGGTGACGGCGGCCGTGATGATCAGCTTCGACATCGAGAGTCCTTCGGGGTCTTCTGGAGAACAACTGCATTCATTCCGGGGCGCAAGCCGAAGGCCCGCGAGCCCGGAACCACACTCACAGACTGGGGTTATGGGTTCCGGGCTCGCCGCTTCGCGGCGCCCCGGAACGACGGAGCACGGCGTATGCCTCACGCGTCCAGGATGGCGACGGCGCGGGTCCAGCCGGCCGAGGCGCCGCGGATCTTCGCCGGGAAGCAGGCGATCGTGAATCCGGTCGACGGCAGCAGCTCGAGATTGTGCAGCTTCTCGAGGTGGCAGTAGCCGATCGTGCGACCCGCCTTGTGACCTTCCCAGATCAGGCTCGCATCCTTGGTCTGCGCATACCGCTTCGCCGTGTGGACGAAGGGTGCGTCCCAGCTCCAAGCGTCCGTGCCGGTGACGCGCACGCCGCGCTCGGTGAGATAGAGGGTCGCCTCGCGGCTCATGCCGCAGCCGGCCGCGACATAGCCCTCCCGCCCGTAGATCTCGCCGGCGCGCGTGTTGACGACGACGATCTCCAGCGGCTTCAGCGTGTGGCCGATGCGGGCCAGCTCCTTCTCGACGTCGGCGGCCGTGACCAGATAGCCGTCCTCGAAGTGCCGGAAGTCGAGCTTCACGCCCGGCTGGAAGCACCATTCGAGCGGCACCTCGTCGATCGTGATGGCGCGCTCGCCGTCGTTCATGGTCGAGGCGAAGTGATACGGCGCGTCGAGATGGGTGCCGTTGTGGGTGGTGATCTGCACCCACTCGATCGCCCAGGCCTCGCCGTTCGGCAGATCCTCGGCCTTCAGGCCGGGGAAGAAGGGCAAGAGCTCGTCGGTCGTGTCGTGGTGGTTCCGGTACTTGATCTTCGGCTCGTAGACCGGAGGATCGGCGAGCGTGCCGTTCTCGAAGTAGATGGACAGGTCGATGATCTTGTTCATGGGGTCTCTCCGGGGACGGGCCGGCCGCGGCGGGGACTGCGGCCGGCCCGGTGCTGCGCGCGGATGTCAGCTCCGCGGTGCAGCGGCGGCGGGGGTCGTCTGGAGGGCGGCGACCTCGGTTCGCGGCAGGAAGGCGGTGAGGATCGCGGCGAGGAGGAACGGCACGGCGCAGATCAGGATCGCCGTCTGCAGGCTGTAGGCCGTCGCGATGCCGCCCAGGATGAAGGGCGCGAAGGCGGAGACGCCGCGGCCGACGTTGAAGCAGAAGCCCGAGCCGGTGGTGCGCACGCGGGTCGGGAACAATTCGCCGTAATACGAGCCCATCAGGCCGACGAAGGCCATGAAGAACGCGTAGGCCGGGCCCATCCACAGGAGCGTGGCGGCGTTCTCGGTCAGCGCGTAGACGGCGAGCATCACGGCCGAGCCGGCGAGCGACAGGACGAGCGCGTTGCGCTTGCCGATGAAGTCGGCGATCCAGCCGAAGGCGTTGTAGCCGATGAACATGCCGACGCTGAGGATGGTCATGAACATGCCCATGTCGGCGACCGACAGACCGCGCTCCTTGACCAGATAGGTCGGCAGCCAGGTGGTCGGCCCCCAATAGGCGGTCAGCGCGAAGGCGGAGACGAGCGTCGCGATGATGGTGTTCCGGGCGAGACCACCGGAGAAGATCTCCTTCACCGACACCTTCTCGACCTTGGCACCTTCACCGCGGGCGCGGGCGTCGCGCTGCTGCTTCCAGGCCTCCGATTCGGGAACGAAGAACCAGACGTAGACGGCGACGATCAGGGCGATGCCGGCGGTGAGGAACAGCGCCCGCCAGCCCCACATCGGGATGATCTTGCCGGCGAAGAACGAGGCGAGGCCGACGCCGACCGGGAACGAGCTCATCACGAAGGCAGCGGCGCGGCCGCGCTGTGCGGGCGGCCAGGTCTCGGCGATGTAGGCCGCGATCACGCCCCACAGTCCGCCGAGACCGAGGCCGGCCAGGAAGCGCAGGATCAGGATCTCGGTCCACGAGTTGGCGAACGCGATCACCATGGTGAGCAGGCTGAAGCTGATCAGCGACCACAGCATCGCCTTGCGGCGCCCGTAGTTGTCGGAATACCAGCCCATCACCACGCTGGAGATGCCGACACCGATGAGCGTCGCGGTGGCGAGCAGGCCGGCTTCCGAGCGGGTGAGGCCGAGATCGTTCATGATCGGCTGGAACGCCATGGCGAGCAGCACGAGATCCATGGCGTCGAACGTGTAGGCCGCGAATCCTCCGCCGAGGACGCGCCATTTGGTCGTGTCTTTGGTCATGCGTAACCCCCAATCATTCCGTCGGCTCGTCGCGGGCGAGACGGTCGCGAGGCGTCGGGTCACACGACGCCGCCGGCGGCCCGAGGGGAGGGTCGACCGGCCTGACCACGCCCGCGGGCGACCGCGGCTCGTTTCCATGTTCAGCGTCGCCACGGTAGACTGTACGTACGTACAGTGCATCCGGAAAATCACGGTCCGCCCCTGCGACGACGATGGGGAGGGGTTGCGAATTCGGCAGGGCTGACGCGGTTCCCGACTCGGGTCGTCCACACGCCGCTCTGCGCCGATGCCGGCAGGGCGGCTGCGCGGCCTCGGCGACGGTGCGGTGTCCCGGGCGCGGCGCAACGCCCGGCGAACCGAGCCCCGGGGGCGATCGCGCGAGGCGGACGGATCGGCTCCTTGCCGTGCCGCGCTGGACCCCGGCTCGGCGGTGCATCCGGCCTGCGGCGGCTGCGCCTTGGCCGAGGCACGCGGCCGATCCACCGGAGAGTCGTCTCGCTCTTCGGATGCGCAGATCGGAGCCGCGAGGGGCGGAGCCGCAATCTTGCGGAGTGGACAGCGGCGGCGCGGCGCGACTAAGTTGCCGCCGATCAGCCGGGCTCGCCTCCACGAAAGGTCATCGCGGCCGTATGACGTCCATTCCTCCGCGCGACCGCACGATGACGCCCGCCGATCCGGATTCCGAAACGCCTCTGCGCAAGCGCCGCCGCAAGCCGGCGGCACCGACCGGTGCGACGGCGACATCCCGCCCGCCTGCGGCGGCATCGCGAAAGCGGCCCGCGGCGACCGCCGAGGAGCCGAGCCGTCGCGCCAAGATTCTGCGCGCCGCCGAGCGGCTGTTCGCCCAGGAGGGCTTCCACGGCGCCTCGATGCGCGACATCGCCGAGGCCGCCGGCGTCGGCCTGTCGATCGTGGTCTATCACTTCGAGACCAAGCAGAACCTCTATCGCGCCGTCTTCGCCGAGCACGAGAAGCTGTTCGGCGAACGCCTCGCCGAGCTGCACGCCATCACGGATCTGCACGCGCCCGACGCCGTGGAGCGCATCGTCACCGCCTTCGTGATGCCGGTGATGCGCCAGCAGGCGCGTCCGGACGGCAAGTACTACTCGATGCTGACGGTACGCGAGGCGTCCGACCCGCACGAGCGGTCGCGCGGCATCCTGCGCGATTATTACGACCCGATGGCGCGCGAGTTCATCGCCGCGCTGCAGCGCGCGCTGCCGGACAAGTCGCCCGAGTATCTGCACTGGGCGTATCTGTTCGCGGTGGGCGCGCTGGTGATGAACTTCTTCGACGAGCGCATGTCGCGCCTCTCCAAGCACCGTTACAAGCCCGGCGACCTGCCGACCAAGGGCCGCTTCCTGGTGCGCTTCATCACGGCCGGCATCATGGCCGGGCCGGACGTTCCGCCGGACGGTGCTCCCCCGTCGGCGTGACGAAGCCCGCGGCCGCGGACCCCCTCAGGGGTTCCGCTCCCCCTCGCCCGGCGTCAGGCCGTAGCGGGCGACGAGATCCCAGACGTGCTGCGGCACCATGTGGCGCAGGCGCTTCGGCCGTTGCCGGCGCAGGTGCAGGATGGTCTCGATCGCCTTCATCTCGAGGCGCGCGCGGGCGAATTCGAGCCCGCGCGGGCCGATCCTCGGCATCAGCCAGCCGACCAAGGGGCGCAGAAAATCCGGCGTGCCGCGCACCGGCAGGCCGCCGGCCGCCCGCTCGGTGTTCTTCAGGAAGCCCTTCACGGGAGCGCGGCGATTGCCGCCGGTGCCGGGTTCGGTCGTGCGCACCTCGTCGCCGAGGAGATCCAAAAGCTCCTCGCCGCGGGCGTTGCGGACCAGGAGCCACTGCTCGCCCTCGCCGCCCATGTAGCCGACCGTGATGTCGGCGAGCGCGTTGGTGTAGTCGACGCAGGTGCGGCAGGTGAGCGGGAAGAAATCGCCCGGAAGCTTGGACAGCGGCAGCATCAGGAACGGGATGCGCCTCTCGCTGCCGTCGGAAAAGCGCAGCTCGACGTGATAGTCGGCGCGGAACTCGAGATACGTGATGGTCGAGGGATCGTCGGCGAGCAGCGCCAGGAACCCGTGAAAATTCTCGGTCGTGGTGTTGTCCGAGCACGGCGTGCCGACGACGTAGATCCTCTCGAAGCCGAGATCGGATTCGATCGCCCGCAGTGCGTGGATCTGGCACGGGATGCCGACCACGGCGATGCGCTTGAAGCCGTGTGCGGCGGCCGGCTCCAGCAGCGCGAGCAGCGGCGCGTAGCCCATCCGCATGCCGCGGCACTGCGCCATGCCCTCGGGCCGCGTCACCAGCACGGGCCGCGGCCGCCACCGGTCGGCCGGATCGGCCGCCATGGCGAGCACCGCGTCGACGGCGCCGGTCTCCAAGAGCCGCTCGCCGATGCGGGTGACGATGCCGGTCCACTGCGCCCCCGGCCGCGGCGTCCTCAGAGCGGCGCGCAGCATCTTGCGGAACGGACCGAAGAACAGCTCGTCCGCCTTCGCCGGATCACGGGCGCGGCCGTGCACGGCCGTCTCCATGGCCGGATAGTCGGGCTTGAGGAACTGGCAGGCGTGGCCGCACCAGCCGGGCGTCGCCATGCGCGAGATGCCGCAGTCGGTGCACAGGTCGCGCCGCACGGCGGCGCCGATCGGCGGCGTCCACACCGGGGGGATCGACGGCTGCTCGATCGACGGCTGATGGAGGGTCACGGCCCGCTCCGCGTGACGCGGCGCCTGCCGCCGCGACCGACGATAGGCCGAGCGGTCGCGAACCGCCAAGCGGGTGAAACGCGGATGGCTTCCGGGATGGGTCCGGCCGGGCCGATTCCGGCCGTCTCGAACGACCTCACTGACCGACGAGCGAGACGAAGCTCGGGCCGTCCGGCGCAGCGGCCACGGGTCGGACGGCGGCCGGCTGCGGCGCCGCCGCCACCGCAGGCCCGGTCTCTGGCAGGGTCGCGACCGGAACCGACTTGGTGACGACCGGCATCGACGGCAGCGGGTAAGGCGGCACCAGGACGATGGTGCCGGGCGTGATCTCCGGTCCGGGCAGCAGGCGCGCCTCGGCGATCCGGGTCTTGAGCAGCGTCAGCGAGCGCTCGACCTCGACGGCCGCCGGCAGCGGCGTCGCGATGACGAGCCGCTCCATCGCGTAGCCGTAGGAGGCGGCGCGGTTGACCAGCGACTGCTGCACCCAGCTCATGATCAGGGCGTTCTCGGCCATCCGGGCCTGGGCGTTGGCGGCCTCGCCGGGCGTCAGGCCGTTCACGTGCTGGAGGCTCTTGCCGCGCTTGATGTCCATGTCGAGCACGCGGCGCGCCACCGTGACCCAGTAGGGCAGCCGGGTGACGTCGTTGCGGATGTCGTCGTTGAGCTTGCCGTAGCGCGCTGTCGCCGAGCGGAACGCCGTCTGCATCAGCACCTGCTCGTAGGCGGCGATGTTGAAGACGAACCACTCCTGGCGGACGCCGCGATTGATGCCGTACTCCTCGATGATCGAGTACCAGCGCTGGCGCTCGTAGGGCGCCTCGATCAGCGGGAAGGCGAGATCCCGCATCAGCCGCTCGTCCTCGGTGTAGGGATAGGCCGAGACCGGCAGGCCCGCCTGCTGGGCCGCCGCCGGCCCCATCCAGTCGTGGATGCCGTCGCGCACCAGGCCGGTCTTGACGCGGCCGAAATCGCCGTTGAACGAGCAGCCGCCGAGCAGCGCCGCCACGGCCGCGATCGCGAGCCCCGGCAGGCGACCGCGTCCCGTGCCCGCACGCGTGCCCGCACGCGCGCTCGCGCCCGGCCTGCGAGCCTTCACCACGATCGTCACCTCGCCGCACTCACCGCCGGGCCGAGGGACGTCGTCCCTTGCGGGCGGCCGCCGAGCCGCCGTCGCGCAGCCCGTCGCGCGGCTCGTCGCCGTAGCGATCGACCCGCACCACCGGCAGGATGATGATGGTGGCCGGCTCGTCGGCCGTGCGACCCCGCCCGTCGCTGTAGACGCGACGTCCGGCCGGGAACGTGATGATGGTGCCCATGGCGTCCTCCACCGGGTCGGGAATGACCCGCGGCTTGCCACGTTCGATTACGCGCCGACATGGTTAACGGTTGGTTAAGCGTAACGCCTTGGTCCACAAGGGTTGTAAGCGGGTGACAGGGGGCGGCTTTCCGCGCCGACGGGCGTCGTCGCGCCGGCTGCCCGACCCGCACTCCGTCATGGCCCGCTAGTCGCGGCCATTCACGCCCGGACGGCTGCCGCAACCACGATCGTGGATGGCCGGGACGACCCCACGGCTGTCCGGCACGGATTGTGCTTTATGCGGCGAGCCTCGGTTGGTGGCG